>JASLAV010000379.1 GCA_030146905.1 Lentzea sp.
AGAGACTTGGCGTACAGCCGACGCTGGCTCAGCCCCTGGCGCTCCCGAATCGTGCGAAGTGCACGCCCGAATTGCTGTATCGCGGTGCGGCGTCCGTTCGAGAAGCGATCACCTGAAGCCGAACCTTGCCGGTTCGCTACCGACACGACGACCCTCCCCGTTGATCCGAGGTAAATCTTGCCACATCGCATGAGGACCGACATGCGATGTGGGCCTGCCAACAGCGGTCCGCTTCCATGTCCCTGAGGTCACAACCGTTCGATTCGCTAGCTGTGCGGTGGGCGTCCGCATGGGTCGGTGCACGCCTGGGACGCACGTCCAGAGGCTGTTTCAACGCAATACTCAACACTCCCTGTATGGACACGTTGTGTTAGCTGTAGCAACCTCTCAGTGAGCGATTCGCTCGTCTGAACGAGGGGCTTGGAAGTTGAGTGCTGTTGTATCGGACCGATGGAGACGTCGTGATTGGACTGGCGCGCCATCGAACAGTGGGGTTTCCGGCGCTCCAACATGAACGCTGAACTCCATTCGAACTCTTGTTCAGCTGTGCTGGGTGACTCGGTAAGTCATTGGGGATGGGTGCCGATTCTTTTCGGCGTGCCGATGTCTCTTCTCTTGATGAAGAAGGGCTCGTGGTGTTCAACTGCGGGGCCGCAGATGTGATGTTTTGCTGCAGCATGCGGCTCGCGCCCACGGGTGAGATCGGCACTCGATCGACAGTGCAAGTGTGCTGCCCTGTAAATGGTAATGCGTCGACAAATGGTGAGCAACTCTGGGAGGTCGAGCGGTCCGACACCGACTTTCGTCTCCCTGCCTTGTGAATTGGCCCGGTCATCCTCGCCGATTCGGGCATTTTAGGGTGGACTCCTCGGTGGTCTTGTGACTGCTTGTCGGGATGCGTTGGCGCAGTGGTATTCGATTGCTTTGGGGGGAATCAACATGTCTAATCGGCTACGAGATGAACTGAGGCACATCCGCCGTGCGGTCGACGGGAGGCTGTTCGCAGGCAAGTTGGCGGTCCTGTGCGTACTGATCATGTCAGGTGCGGCGCTGGTCGCATACGGGGCCATGTGGAGTGTTGCGGCAGGCGTTGTTCTACTCGGTTTGATGTATGCGCACGCCGTCGAGCTGCAGCATGAGGCATTGCATGGGATCGGATTCCGCAGCCCTAGGGCAAACGTCGTTGCGGGTGTACTCCTGGGTCTGCCAATGCTCACCTCCTTCGCGGCCTATCGTGCCGCTCATATGCGTCATCACCGCGACCTGGGCACGCCCGACAACCGGGAGTTCTTCGACTACGGAGACCAGTACGGAGACGAGGACAGGTCCAGGGCCGGGAACGTGCTCGGCTGGACCTACCGGATGTTGATGATCGGCCACTATCGCCAGTTCGTGGTCGCGGTTGTGACCATGTTCGGGCGTTCCGCGTTCGCGGACGAGAAGCCCGCGACGATCCGCAACATACGGCGTGACTATCTGATCATGGCTCTTCTGGTGACCGGTGGTCTGGTGTGGACCGGAGTGTCCGGGAACCTTCTCGTGGTGTGGTTGTGGTTCTTGCCGTTGTTCCTGGTCGCAGGTCCGGTGCACGCACTGGTGGAGCTGCCGGAGCACTTCCGGTGTGAGACTGACACGACCGATGTCTTCCGCAACACCAGGACGATCCGATCGAACCGGTTGATGGCCTGGTTCACCAACGGCAACAACTTCCACGTGGAGCACCACTTCATGCCGAGCCTGCCGATCGCGCAGCTGGGTGAGCTGCACGCCGCGCTCGACGGGAAGGTCGTCTATCGCAACTTCCACCCGACCAACGTGGACTTCTTGCGCAGCCTCAGCAAGCCGACTTCTCGCGACGTCACCGCGCAGGACCAGCCGATCCAGAGCTGACCACGTTCTGCCTCAATCTCAAACGGGGGGAGTTCTCGCATGACTGTGGACAATTTGTTGATCGCCACGCCGACATCGCGTGCGGTGCCCACGCCGAGGGGGAACCACGTCGCGAAGCGCGAGGAGGTTCTGCTGACCAGGGTCGGGCTGCGCATGCCGACCGTGCTCGCCTTCGAAGACTGGGAACGGGCCGGTCGCCAGCTCTCTGGCATCGTCGACTCGTCGTCGTGGTGTCTGGGTGACTGGCTGGTGTACGGCAAGCGGCACTTCGCCGACCGCTACAAGAGGGCTATTCGTGCCGCCGGCTTGCAGTATCAAACGCTGCGCAACTACGCGTGGGTGGCGCGACGGTTCTCACTTGACCGGCGCCGTGAAGCGCTGACGTTCCAGCATCACGCCGAGGTGGCTTCGCTACCTCTGGGTGACCAGGAACACTGGCTTGATGCGGCTGAACGCGGTACCTGGTCCACCAAACAACTGCGCACGCAGTTGCGTGAAAGCCGTGTTCCAGGCGAGGTTGGCGCCACCGCGGTGCAAACCTCGGCGGTGCTGCCGAGGATCGAGATTCAGGGACGGCAGCTTTCGTTGTGGCGCAAGGCCGCCGACCAAACCGGCGCTGAGTTCGACAGCTGGGTGGTCAATGTGCTCGATCGGGCGGCTGAGCAGGTCCTCGACGAGAGCGACAGCGACTAGGTCCGATCGTTCGGGGTCAGGGAGCGGAAGCCGGGTAGACCAGCCTGCTCATCATCGCCGCTACCTCCTGGTGCGCGCCTTGCCCGCATTGGGCGAACGAGCTGCGTACCCGCTCTCTGACCTCGGACTCCTGCTCCTGGCTGAGTTTGAACATGCCTTCCGCGCGCACCACCGTGAGCCGGAACGCTCCGACCGCGGGCAGGATGCGGTGGAAGTAGTCCATCGAACCAGTCATGTCCCAGCCGGTGCCGAATGCGGCCTCGAATGTCCGGACGGTGGAGCGCACCACCTCCAATGTCTCATCCGGGGAGTCAATCTTCTGAATCACGCCACGTACGTGCGCCGCGGTGAAGTTCCACGTGGGCGCTGCCGGGCTCGTCCGGTATACCGAGGGGGACACGTAGGCATTCGGGCCGGTGAACACGACCAGCACCTGTGCGTTGTCCCGCAACGCCTTCCAATGGGGGTTCGCTCGGTTCATGTGTCCCCACAGGACCGAGCCCTCCTCGTTCGGCGCCGGCTCACCGCCGGGCGCCGGGATGATCGGCAGATGGGTCGCATGTGGACCGTCGGGACCGTTGGACGTCATCAGCGCGAGCGGATGGTCGCGCATCAGCTCTGCGATCCACGTTCCGTCCGGGGCGCGGTACGGGGCCGGCACAAACATCCGACCGCCTCCTCTTCGTGATCTCGTGGCCGGGCTCTCAGCGCGAGCCGGCGAGGACTGACCTGAGAACATCGCCTGCTCGCACGGCGGCGTTGGACAGCAACGTCGAAGCCAAGCCATGGCTGTGTTCCGTCGGACCCTGCACGTAGATGCCGCAGCGCACGTTCGCCGTGGTCACCACTCGGTAGTCCAGTTCGATGCGCGGGCGGTTCTCGCTGTCGCACTTGCACAGCTCTGCGGCGGTGCCGAGTGCTAGCAGCGGGTCGGCTGGCCGATAACCGGTCGCATAGACGAGCACGTCGACGTCGAGGAACTGGGCCTGTCCACTTGGCAGGTGCAGCACCCGCACCTCGACTTCGTTGCTCCGGGGCTGGATGTCGGTGATCTTGGATGTGTTGAGCACCTGCAGCCTGCGTTGCCCGGTGACTTTCTCCTCGTACACGGTGGAATACAGGTCGTGGATAAGGTCGCGGTCGACGACCGAGTAGTTGGTGTTGCTGTGGTAGTCCAGCAGCATTTCCTTGACCTCGGTGGAGGCGTGATAAAAGGCCGGAACGGAAGCCGGGTCGAAGATGCCGTTGGCGAACGGGCTGTCGTCGGCGGGGCTGTAGCCGAACCGGCTGAACACCGTGTAGACCTCGGTGTCCAGGGACCTGCGGTGCAGGTGTTCAACCGTCTCCGCCGCGCTTTGGCCCGCCCCGACGACCATGAACCGCTTCGCCGACCGCATCGGCTCAGTCTCGAGGCGGTGCATCAGCTGCTCGTTGTGGATGATCCGATCGGACTCGGCCCCGACGGGTGGCAGCGATGGTGCGAGACCTGTCGCGACTATGACGTTGCGGGCGCGCAGCAACGTCTCTTCGCCGGTCGCGACACACACTGATGCGATGTCGAGTGCGATCACCTCGCCATCGCGCTGCACCGGTCGCATGTCGACGACTCGTCGGCCGTAGTGCACGTCGCACTCGACGCGGCCAGCGGCCCAGGTCAGGTACTGGTGAAACTCGGCCCGGCTTGGAAACAGGCTTTGGTGGTTCGTGAAGTCGACCAACCGGTCTTGCGCAGCCAGAAACGCGAGAAAGCTGAAATCGCTCGTCGGGTTGCGCAACGTGACGAGGTCCTTGATGAAGGAAATCTGCATCCGGGCACCGTCGATGAGCATGCCCGTGTGCCAACCGAACTGTTCCTGCTTCTCCAGGAAGACGCAGGAAAGGCGTTCTGCTGCAGTGACTCGTCGATTGTGCTCGCCCACGGCGATGGCCAGCGCAAGGTTAGCCGGGCCGAAGCCGACGCCGACGACGTCGTACACATGCGCGTCCATGAAAATTCCTTGATGGCGATCGGGATAATTTGGAGCACGCCCCGTTCTTCAGGCGGCAAACAAATCGTATCCGAATTTTCGGGGCTGGTGCCCGAATAAGTGGACGTTCATCGCTGAACGCCGTCGTGTCGTCCTGTCGACGGGACAGTCACTTCGTGGCGTGTGGATGCAGATGCACGAGCAGGACAGCGTCGAGCAACCGGAACCAATCCGCCTCGGCGAGGTCGCGGCCCGCGAGCGCGGCCAGCGCGGCGAGCAACCGACCCGCGAGCTCAGCGGGCTGCTCGCCGGTCGTCTCCGCGATGGTCTGCACGTCTCTGCGGAAACGGGCGCCGCGGCTAAGTCGCACCAGCGATGACGGCAGTGCGGGCGGCTGTGCCGTTGTTCCGCCTTCCGGCTCCATGCGCAACACGAATACGGCTCCGAGCGCGTCCGCGAGCCTGTTGACCGCGTCCACTGTCGGGTTGCCGCGCCCGTTCTCCAAGTTCGCGACGTACGGCACGGAAAGGCCGGCCTCGGTCGCCACGGAGAGCAGCGTGCGTCCGTTCGCGGCTCGCAGTGCTCGCAACTGCTGCCCGAGCTCCTGGTTGCCCATGTCGACCCACCTGTCTTGACAGGACACTGCGTCTGATGACTATTCTGCCAGAATAACTCTGGGGGGGTGGTGTGGTGCTTGAGGCTTTGCGGATTCGCGACTTCCGGCTGCTCTGGTTCGCGCGGCTGATCAGCCTGCTCGGATCGTGGCTGCTCGTGGTCGCCATTCCAGCGTACGTCCTGCAGTTGACCGGTTCGCTCGCGGCCACCGGCCTGACGCTGGCCGCGGAGTTCTTGCCGCCGGTCCTGCTCGGGCCGATCGCGGGCGTGCTCGCCGATCGCTGGGACCGGCGCAAGCTGATGATCGCGACGGACGTACTGCGAGCGGTCGCCGTCGCTCTGCTGCTGCTCGTGCGTGATCCCGATGACGTGTGGCTGGTCTACCTGGCCCTGGTTGCGGAGAGTGTGGGCACGGTGCTCTTCCGCCCGGCAGCTCAGGCGCACACCCCAGTGGTCGTCGGTACCGGGCCAGCTCTTACCAGCGCGAACTCGCTCAACGCAGTCACCGATGGCACTGTGCGCCTCATTGGCGCCCCGCTGGGAGGTGCGTTGCTCGGGATCGCCGGCTTCGGTGCGTTGGTGTGGATCGATCTCGCGACCTATCTGATGTCCGCACTCGCGATCATGATGACTGCCAAGCTGGGTGCTGCCGGAGCACGCGAGGAGGGAAGTGCTGGCAGGTTCTTCGCCCAGCTTCGCGAAGGCGTGGCCTTCCTTCGCGCTGAACGCCCCGCCGCATGGCTGCTCGTGGTGATCACGGTGTTCCTCGCCGCGAACGCGTCGTTGTCCGCCTTGCTCGTGCCGTTCGGCGTGCGAGTGCTGGGCGGCAGCATGCAAACCGGACTGGTGATGTCCGCGTTAGGTGTCGGCTTTCTGGTCGGGGCACCACTGATTCGGCGGCTGGTCGACCGGACACCACCTGCGTACCTGCTCGGCGGTGCTCTGGTGGCAACGGGAATGGCGTTCGTACTGCTCTTCCTCTCCCGGTCACTTATGGGCGCGTTGCCCGCCGCAGTGCTGATCGGTGTCTTTGGCTCGGCGGCACTGGTCACCGCGCAGACCGCATTGCAACGCGTCACACCGAACGCTGTTCTGGGCAGGGTCAGCGCGGTGCAGTTCACCGGTGAGGCCGTCGCGACGTTCCTCGGTGCGATCGCCGGTCCGGCGATCGCGCAAGCGGCATCGCTGGACTTCGCTGCTTACCTGGCATGTGGCGTGACCGTCTTCAGTGGGCTGATGGCGGTGTCGCTCCTGCCGAGGACGCGTGTCGTGGCGGCACCGGCGTGACTCCGGTGGCACCTTCGAGCAGCACGGGAATGACCCGTGGAGTGCGCAACATCGGGCCCAGCACCCAGGCCAGCTCGTCCGGGGCCACCGCGAGTTCGATGTCCGGGAAGCGGCGCAGCAGGGTGTCCAGGGCGATCTCCCCCTCCAGACGGGCCAAGGGCGCGCCGATGCAGAAGTGGGCGCCCTGACCGAAGGCGAGGTGGATGTGCCGTTCGCGGTCCGGCACGTAGCGGTCGGCGTCGTTGAAGTGGCCGGGATCGCGGTTCGCGCCCGCCACGGACACCATAACGGTGTCGCCCTTGGCGATCCGCCGACCGCCGAGTTCGAGATCGGTGAGCGCGAAGCGGGGCATGGTGGTCTGCACCGGGGAGTCGATGCGTAGCGCCTCCTCCAGCACACCGCGCCACTTGCGCGGCTGGGCGAGTGGCGCGGCCCTCAGCTCGGGTTGGCTGAGCAGCCGCACCAGCGCACAGGCGATGAACGGTGCGGTGCTGAGCTGACCTGTCGCGAACAGCAGGTACAGCATGCCTTCCAGCTCGGTCTCGTCGCGCACCTCGCCGTTGTCGAGCTTCGTGAGCAGGGAACTGGTGAGGTCGTCGCCTCGGTGTGCGCGCTTGTAGTCGATGATGTGCGAGATGTACTTGTGCAGCTCCGCGGTGGCCTCGCCGTGCACGGCTTGTTCGAGGAACGCGATCCGGATGGCCAGCTCGGTGCCGAGACCGAGTGGCATCCGTTCGGATTCCGGGATGCCGAAGAGTTCGTAGGTGACGAGCTCGGGCACTGGTAGCGCGTAGTCCGCGACTAAGTCGACCGGGCGATCCGTGGGCAGAGCGTCCACCAGGTCGGTGCACAGGCGGCGGATGCGTGACGCGAGGCGGGCCGTCGTCCGTGGGCTGAACGCGTCCGTGACCAGTGTGCGCAGCCGGGTGTGTTCGGGGGCGTCCCTGGCGAGCACGTACGGGTCATGGCCGGGTGCGCTTTGCGGCGTGGCGGCGTTCGAGGGATCGAAACTCAGCCGTGGGTCGGCGAAGACCTGCTTGGCGTGCGCGTAGGTGGTGACGAACCAAATCGAGCCCGCGCCACCCGGTCCGGGCACCGAGTACACCGGGGACTCGGTGCGCAGCCACGCGAGGTTATCGTACGGGTCCGGCGTCGTGCCGTCCTCCGTGTGCGCCAGCGAGGTGGCCAGTGCGGTGAAGTCCATCGGTTCGGCTCCAGGGGTCGGAAGTGTCACAGAAGTGCGAGCAGGTCCGGTGTGAGCAGGTCGCCCATTGGCCGCAGCCCTGCCGCCACCTCGAAGTACCGGTCGACGAGCTCGTCGGACGTGCTGATCGCGCGAAGCAGGTCGATGCGGCCAGGGGGGACGGAGAGCTCGGCGAGCGCCAGCGTGCTGCGGTAGAAGTCGCCGAGCGTCTCGTCGCGGCGCCGGTGGAACTCGGCGAGACTCGTGTCGGTCAGGTCGGTGCAGACCGCGTCCGCGAGGAGCTGGGCCTGGGTCAGCGCGTCCGTGATGCCGCGCGCGGTGATGCTGTCCTTGTGGTAGCCCGCGTCGCCGACGAGAGCCCAGCCGGG
>JASLAV010000651.1 GCA_030146905.1 Lentzea sp.
ACGACAGCGGGGTCATCACCGGCAAGGGCGCGGCAATGCCGATCGACGTGGACGTGACCGGTGTCAGGATGCTGAGCCTGCGCGTCACCGACGGCGGCGACGGCAAGAACTTCGACCACGCCGACTGGGCGGAGCCGGCTCTCACATGCTGATCAACCGCCGGACTTTCCTGGCAGCCACAGGACTGCTGACACTCGCGCCGGGCAACTCGGCCGCCCGGCTCAAGGACACCTACTACGAGGTGCTGCTCCGGCACACGAGGTGGGCCGAGACGCAGTACGACACCACGGCGGGGCGGTACCGGCGCACGGACTTCGGGTTCGCGGTCGTGCTCGGCAACGCCGTCCTGCTCACCAGGGGCACCTACGACGCGGCGCTCGCGGGCGTCGGGAAGGACGTGCTGCGTCAGCACACGCTCGCCACGATCAAGCACTTCGCGGCGAGCAACGTCCTCGCGGGCGGCACGGAGTGGGGCAAGACCCTGTTCTGGGACACCACGTTCCAGTCGTACTTCGTGCTGGCCGCCCGCCTGCTCTGGCAGGACCTCGACGCACCGACCCGTGCGAACGTCGAGGCGATCGCCCGCGGTCAGGCCGGCTACACGGCGTCGCTCGGCACCGCCGACGACCCGCGCTCCGGTGGCTGGACGCCGAACGGCGAGGCAGGCGGCTACCGCGGCGACACCAAGCTGGAGGAGATGGGCGTCTACGCCCAGGCGCTCGCTCCCGGACTCGCCTGGCACGGCGACGGGCCGGGGTGGCGGGAGGCGTTCACCCGCTGGAGCCGCAACGAGGCGGGGCTGCCGGCCGCCGACCTCGCCAACCCCTCCACGGTGGACGGTGTGCCGATCTCGGCCAACACCGCCACGAACCTGCACGACACGTTCATCGTCGAGAACCACGGCTCGTTCGGCCCGCACTACCAGGAAGAGCTGTGGCGCACCTCGGGCCGCAACGCCGTGCACTTCCTGCTCGCGGGCCGGCCGCTGCCGGAGGTGCTGACGAAGCAGCCCAACGGGGAGCTGTTGTGGCGCACCATCCTCGCCACGATGAGCGACGCCGGTGAGCCTTTGATGCCGATGGTCGCCGACCGCGAGCACCTGTACGGCCGCGACGTCATCCCGCTCGCGTTCCGCTCCACCGTGCTGCGCGATCCGATGGCCGCCCGCGCGGAGGCCGCGCTCGCGTCCCGGCTGCTCGCCTACCAGGCGCACCCGCCGGTCCACCGGCTCGCGAAGTTCTCCGGTGAGGCCAAGTACGAACCGGAGGCCCGCGCGGAGCTCGCGATCAGCTACCTGCTGCACGAGCTGCGACCACCGGCGGAACCGGTGTCCGAGCAGGAGTTCTTCGCACGGGCGGCGATCACGATCGACCACGGCGCCGAGCCCGGTCTGCTGACCCACCAGTCCGCGGCGGCGTGGGCGGGCACGGTCACCAAGCCGGGCTTCACCAAGTTCGCCTGGCAACCCGGGCACGACGACTGGCTGTTCAAGATCAGTGGCCCGACCCCGATGCTGCTGCCGCCCGCGGCGGTCACCGGCCGCAACACCGTTCTCTACCAACAGGTTCGGGACGGGTTCGACGCGACGGCGAGCCTGCTGCGGTTCGCGGACGGGTTCGCCGGCACCGCCACGCTGCCCACCGGAACGATCGTGTGCGCACTCCCCCGAGCCGGCCGCGTGGACGTGCACAACCTCGCGATGGCGGGAATGCCTGGGCTCAGCGGTTCCCGCACCTACATGGGATCGGCGGGCCGGGTGACGATCCAGGCGCGCGAGGGGTTCCGCGTCGACGAGCTGACGTTCCCGGCGACGACCGCGCGGCACGTCCGCATGATCGGCACGACACCGCATCCCACCTACGGCTACTCGTTGTTCGAGTTCGAGGTGGACTCCCCCCAGCCGAAGAAGACCACGGCGTCCTCGTTCGACACCGGCTTCGAACCGGCCAAGGCGACCGACGGCGACCCGGCCACCCGCTGGGCGGTCGCCCGCTCCGAACGCGGACGTGCCGACAGCTGGATCGCCGTCGACCTCGGCACCGCCACAACCGTGCAGCGAGTGCGGCTGCGCTGGGAGACGGCGGCGGCGGTCGCCTACCGGATCGAGACGTCGCCGGACGGCGCCGCGTGGACGGCGGTCGCCGAGTACCCGAGGCCCGACCTCAGCACGCCGGGGTGGCTCGACGTGGACGGACGGGCGGGGTTCGTCGCGCGGTCCGCCGAGCCGATCACCGTGCGGGGCGACACGATCACCGTCCCCGCCGGGCTGGTCGAGGGCTACGTCCGGGCCGACCTGCGGGCGATCGCGGCGGCACCGGCGCCGGACTGCCCGGCGGGGGTGGTGGCGAGCACCGCGGACGGGTTCCTCACCCTCTTCAACACCTCCGGCGCCGACGTCACCGGCACCGTCCGCCTGCGCGGCACCCGCCTCTACCGCGGCACGCAGGTCACCACGGCCGACGGCACCGAGTACGCCCTCTCGCTGCCCGCCGCCACCGCACGGGTCGAGGCGCCGTGGTTCACCGCCCGCGGCATCCCGGCGGGCGTCACGGCGGTCGTGCACGACGCCCGCCGGGTCACGTTCCGCGGCGGGCCCGCCCGGTTCACGCTGACCCACCGCGACGGTGTCACGCTGCCGGTCGTGCTCGGGCGGGCCGAGCGCACGGTGACCATGCCGGGCGCGAAGGCGTTCCCGTTCGACGACCTCGCACTCGGACGCGTCACGTTCCCGAACTCCGTCCTGCCGCCCGGCATGACCGACCCCACGGCCGCGGTCGACGGGTCGCACCGCACCGCGTGGACGCCGGGCCACGACGGGCGCATGGTCGTCGATCTCGGTGCTCCGCACGACATCGGCAGGATCGATCTGAAGTGGACGGACGGCGTCCCGCCGCCGCACACCGTCACCTACAGCCTGGACGGCAGGACCTACGGCGCTTCGACGACGGCGCGGTACGTGGCCGTGTCGACGCGCTGGCGGCCGGGCCACGCGTCACTCAGGAGTGTCGGTTTAGCTCCCGGATAGCAGGCAAACCAAAGGCATGTTCGACAGATTGCGCACCGACACCGGGGAAAGCGTGATCAGAGCGTTGTGGGACGTGCCGCGGTTGCTGCGTCACCCGGTGTGGCGAAACGCCGATCCCGGCCAGGGCGGCGGCCTCGGCGTGGTGCTCGTACCCGGTTTCGGCGCGGGCGGCATGAGCCTGTGGCCCGCGGGCTCGTGGTTGCGGTCACGCGGGTACCGCCCGGCCGGCGCCGGGGTCGGGTTCACCGTCGGGTGCACCGGGGATCTGCTGGCCAAGGTACTGCGCAGAACCGAGGAGCACGCCGAGCGCACAGGTCGCCCCGTGGTGCTGCTCGGCCAGAGCCGTGGCGGCGGCCTCGCCCGCATCGCCGCCGCCCGGCGGCCCGACCTGGTGCACGGGCTGGTCATGATCGGCAGCCCCGTCCTGGACCCGCTCGGCGCCCATCCCGACGTCATGCGCGTCGCCCGGTTCCTGACGCGCCTGGCCGCGGCGGGCGTTCCGGGACTGCTCGACGACGACTGCCTGCGCGGCCCGTGCTTCGACGAGCACGCGAAGGTGCTCGCGGAACCGTTGCGCGTGCCGGCGGTCTCGATCTACTCGCGCGCCGACGGCGTCGTGCCGTGGCAGCTGTGCCAGGACCCGTGCGCCGAGTGCGTCGAGGTGCACAGCACGCACACCGGCATGGCGTTCGACCCGCAGGTCTACGAGGTGCTCGGTCCGCGGCTCGCCGCCTGGGCGACTGGAACGATGCGCGCGTTGAGCAGCTCGCCGTCCTGCACGTCCAGCAGCCCGATCGTGCCGTGCGGCTGACGCCGCTTGTCCGTGGGAGAGCCAGGGTTGAAGACGCGCAGCCCGTCCTGCTCCTCGTCCCACGGGATGTGCGAGTGTCCGAACACGACCAGCCGCGCCGAGGGGAACCGGCGGCGCATGCGGGCCCACCGCCCGGTCTTCTGCCCGCTGTCGTGGATCATCGCCACGGGCAGCCCCTCGATGTCGAACTCGATGGTCTCCGGAGCGCCCCACGCCACGACGTCGGGCCCGTCGTTGTTGCCGCACACCGCGATGACCGGCGCGTACTGCGCCAGCTCGTCCAGCACGGGGGCGACGCACACATCGCCGCCGTGCAGGATGAGGTCGGCGGAACGCAGGTGCTCGGCCACGGCCGGTGGGCACCGCTTCCAGAACCGCGGCGCGTGGGTGTCGGACAGCACGACCACTCTCACGGTCCCGACGGTAGCAAGATCGGGTGATCAGCGCGGTCTCCAGGCGTTCTAGTAGACCTGTGCGTTTTGGGTCGCACGAGGCGGGTACCTCCCCGCAATGGCGAGGGCTGTCTGGAGCGGGTCGATCAGTTTCGGCCTGGTGAGCATCCCGGTGGAGCTGTACAGCGCCACCGAGGACCACACGGTGCACTTCAACCAGTTCCAGCGCGGCACGTCCGACCGCATCCGGTACAAGCGCGTCAACGAGCGCACCGGGCGCGAGGTGTCCTACGACAAGATCGTGAAGGGGCACGAGGTCGAGAGCGGCGAGTACGTTGTCGTGGAGCCGGAGGAGCTCGACGAGATCGCGCCGGGCCGCTCGCGCACGCTCGACATCGAGGCGTTCGTCGACCTCGACGAGATCGACCCGGTGTACTTCCAGAAGACCTACTGGCTCGGGCCGGCCAAGGCGGAGTTCTCCCGGCCGTACCTGCTGCTCGCGCAGGCGATGAAGAAGACGAACCGGGCCGGTATCGCGATGTTCGTCATGCGCGGCAAGCAGTACCTCACGGCGTTGAAGGAGGACGACGGGATCCTGGCGGTCCACACGCTCTTCTTCGCCGACGAGGTCCGCAAACCGAAGGACGTGCTCGACGTCGTGCCGGAGGGTCGTGCGCCACGCGGCAAGGAGCTCGACATGGCCGTGTCGCTGGTCGAGTCCATGGCCGACGACTGGCGGCCGAAGGACTACCGCGACACCTACACCGAACGCGTGAACAAGCTGATCAAGGACAAGCAGGCGGGCCGCGAGGTCGTCGTCGAGGCGGAGCCCGCGGAGGCCACCGACGTCGTGGACCTCATGGAGGCGTTGCAGCGCAGCGTCGAGGCGAGCAAGAAGAAGCGCGGCGGCAAGAAGAAAGCAGGCTAGCTCACCACGAGAGCGGTCGCGTTGTCCGTGCCACCCGCGTACAGGGCCGCCCGCACGAGCCGTTCGGCCGACGCCTGCCCGGACATGATCGCCTCGATCCCGCTGTGCCCCAACGGTCCGTACACGCCGTCGGACACCAGGGCGAGCCGTGGAGCCCGTGTCGCCGCCCGCCCGATGTTGGCCGCGGTCGCGTGCCGGACGGTGTTCGTCACGACGTGGTCCATCCTCGGTTCCGGCACCACCCCGCGCTCGCGGAAGTACTCGGCGACCGTGTGGTCCGTGGTGAGCTGGACGAGGTCCTCGCCGTTCGAGGCGTACGCGCGTGCGTCACCGGCCCACGCCACGTCGAAGCCTCCGCCTGGGCGGGCCACGGCGACGACGATCACCGCGTCACCGAGGTGGACCTGGAGGGCGTCACGGGCCGCGAGGATCGCGGCGACCGGGTCGGTGAGCAGGGCGGCGGCCTGCGCGGCGGCGTGGGCGGTCTCGGCGGCGGCCGTGGAGTCGCCCACCCCGTCGGCGACGACGAACGTACGGCGCCCGTTGGCGTACGCGTCGGCGTTGTGCTTGCGCGGCCCACGGTCCGACCCGTAGGTCACGGTGAGCGCGGTACCCAGTGGCATGGTGCGATCGATCAGCATGGCGGACCTCCCTGACCTCCAGTGAGCCGTGCCCGCCTAGGAGTCTGCTGTCAGCAGCCTGAGAAAAGCTCTAGAGTTTCGCCGCCCGGCGAAACCGGTCCGCCGCGCGGACGAGTGCGATGGACAGCTCCGGCGGCGAGACGACCTCGAACTCGACGGTGATGCTCGCGAGCATGAACACCACGTCGTCCATGGTCTCCCCACCGACCCGCACGTGGCACGACGTGTCGTCCACCGCCACGACCTCGCCGTAGCTGTGCCACTGCGTCGCCTCGGACGCGGGCACACCCAGCCGTACGACGCCCTGCACCGGCCACCGGTCGGCCACCCTCGCCGCCACGAACGCCCCCGCGTCGCCACCGGGGATCTCCCGCGGCGTGAACCGGGCGCCGAACGGGGTCCGCACGGTCATCCGGTCGAGCCGGAACGTCCGCCAGTCGTCACGCCGCAGGTCCCACGCGACCAGGTACCAGCGGCGGCCCCACGTGACCAGCCGGTGCGGCTCGACCTCCCGCAGCGACTCCTCCCCCGCGTGGCCGACGTAGGAGAACCGGATCCGCTGCCGGTCGCGGCAGGCCGTGCCGACCGACGTCAGCACCGCCGCGTCCACCGCGGGCGCCGTGCCGGTGTGCGGGACCGTCGCGATCTCCAGT
>JASLAV010000469.1 GCA_030146905.1 Lentzea sp.
CAGCTGGGCGCGATGCGGATCTCCGAGGAGATCGACGCGCTGGAGGTCATGGGCATCCCCAGCCTGCCGTACCTGGTCACCACGCGGATCATCGCGGGCTTCGTCGCGATCATCCCGCTGTACGTGATCGGCCTGCTCACCTCGTACCTGGCGGCCAGGTTCATCACGGTCGAGTTCTACGGGCAGTCGGCGGGCACCTACGACCACTACTTCAACCTGTTCCTACCACCGGTGGACGTGCTCTGGTCGTTCGGCAAGGTGCTCGTCTTCGCCGTCGTGATCATCCTGACGCACTGCTACTACGGCTACCGGGCCAGCGGCGGCCCGGCGGGCGTGGGTGTCGCGGTCGGCCGCGCGGTGCGCACGGCGATCGTGACGACGAGCCTGCTGGACTTCTTCCTGAGCTTGGGCATCTGGGGCACCACGACGACGGTGAGGATCGCGGGATGACCGCCGACGTGTTCTTCTCAGCGGAGGCGGCGAGGAGCTGGGCCGACGTGTTCTTCTCAGCGGAGGCGGCGACGTGCTGAGGCGGCGACTCCTGGGCGTCGTGTTCATCGCGGTCATCGCCCTCTTCCTCTCCTTCACGGTGGCGATGTACAACGACGCGTTCACCGAGGTCGTGAAGGTGACGCTGAAGACCGACCGGGTCGGCAACCAGCTGCTGGTCGACTCCGACGTCAAGGTCCGGGGCATGGTCGTCGGCCAGGTCAAGGGCATCCGGACCTCGGGCGACGGCGCCGAGCTGGACCTGGCGCTCGAACCGGAGCAGGTCAGGCACATCCCCGCCAACGTCTCCGCGCGCCTGCTGCCGAAGACCCTGTTCGGCGAGCGGTACGTGAACCTCGTGCTGCCCGACCGGCGCGAGGCCCCGCTCACCGACGGCGCCGTGATCGAGCAGGACCGCTCCAGCAGCGCCATCGAGCTGGAACGCGTGCTCAACGACCTGATGCCGGTGCTGCAGGCGGTGCAGCCGGAGAAGCTGGCCACCACGCTGACCGCGATGTCGCAGGCGTTGGAGAACCGGGGCAAGCCCCTGGGCGAGACGCTCGTGCAGCTCGACGCCTACCTCGGCGAG
Source organism: Lentzea sp. (assembly GCA_030146905.1). The sequence continues at coordinate 1,079 of JASLAV010000469.1, forward strand.
TTCAACCCGCAGCTGCCCAAGCTCAAGGACGGCATCAGCCGCCTCGCGGACGTCTCGAACGTCTACGCCGACGCCGCGCCCGACCTGGTGCAGGCGCTGTCGGACGCCACCGTGACCAGTCGCACGCTGGTCGAGCAGCGCGAGAACCTGCTCGCCGTGTACGGCACGCTGACCACCACGTCGCTCGACCTGAACAGCTTCCTCTCGGTGAACAAGAACAACCTGATCCAGCTCGCCGACGTCAGCAAGCCGACGCTGGAGCTGCTGGCCGAGTACGCGCCCGAGTACCCGTGCCTGCTCAAGGGCCTGGCGGAGTTCAAGCCGATCATGGACGAGGTGTTCGGCAAGGGCACGGACGAGCCCGGCCTGCACATCACGCTGGAGGTCACGGCCAACCGCGGCAAGTACGAGCCGGGCAAGGACGACCCGGAGTACGCCGACAAGCGCGGACCGCGCTGCTACGACATCGTGCCGCGGCCGGACCCGTTCCCGCAGTACCCGCCGGAGGGCCCGGTCAAGGACGGCTCGACGTCGCCGCCGCCCGCGCGCTCGGCCACCGACGGCGTGCTGCCGCCGAACACGGGGACGATCCGGGAGGACGGCACGGTCGTGTCGTCGTTCGGCGGCGTGCCGTCGCTGGCGAACTCGCCGGAGGAGCAGGACTTCCTGGCCGCGCTGCTCGCGCCGCAGTTCGGGCTGGAGGAGCGCGACATGCCGAGCTTCACCGCGCTGCTGCTCGGGCCGCTGTACCGGGGCGCGGAGGTGACCGCATGAGGTCCCTGGCCGCGCCGCTGATCAAGCTCGCCCTGTTCGCCACGATCACGGTCCTGGCGACCGCGTTGCTCGCGGTGACCATCTCGAACGTCAACTTCAACGGCGCCACCGGTTACACCGCCCGGTTCACCGACGTGACCGCGCTCAACGAGGGCGACGACGTCCGCATCGCGGGCGTCCGGGTCGGCCAGGTCGACGGGATCCGGGTGGTCGACCGCCGGCTGGCGGAGGTGGAGTTCTCGCTGGAGGGCGACCGCACGCTGCCCGCGTCGGTGACCGCGACGATCAAGTACCGCAACCTCGTCGGCCAGCGGTACGTCTCGCTGGAGCACGGCGTGGGCGACGCGTCCGCGCTCCAGCCCGGCGACGTGATCCCGTTGGAGCGCACGAAGCCCGCGCTCGACCTGACCGTGCTGTTCAACGGCTTCAAGCCGCTGTTCCAGGCGTTGAACCCGGACGACGTGAACCAGCTGTCCGGCGAGATCATCCAGGTGTTGCAGGGCGAGGGCGGCACGATCGACAGCCTGCTGCGCCACACCGCGTCGCTGACGTCCACGCTGGCGAGCCGCGACCAGGTGATCGGTGAGGTCATCGGCAACCTCAACGCCGTGCTCGACACCGTGAACTCGCGGACCGAGCAGGTGTCCACGCTGGTCACCACGTTGCAGGAGCTGACGACGGGCCTGGCGGGCGACCGGCAGCCGATCGGTGACGCGATCAGCGCCATGGGCGAGCTGACCACGACGACGGCCGACCTGCTCGACCAGTCGCGGCAGCCGTTGAAGGACGACATCGCCAACCTGGGCCTGGTGTCGAAGACGTTGGCGGACCACGAGGCGGTCGTGGAGGGCGTCATCCAGCGCCTGCCGACCAAGATCGAGGCGATGTCGCGGACCGCGTCCTACGGGTCCTGGTTCAACTTCTTCTTGTGCGAAGGAACGGGACAGGTAGCCGTGCCGCCGATCATCAACGACCCGATCCCGATCACGGCTCTGCCGGTCACACAGCCGAGGTGCCGCCGATGAACGCCCCGAAGAGTGCGGCGCAGCGCAACCCGGTGGCGGTCGGCGCGGTGAGCCTCACCGTGATCGCCCTGCTGCTCCTGGCCGCCTTCCACGCCGACGACCTGCCGATCATCGGCGGCGGCACCACGTACTCGGCCGAGTTCACCGAGGCCGCGGGCCTGATCCCGTCGAACGAGGTGCGGGTGGCCGGGGTGAAGGTCGGCAAGGTGACCAAGGTCGAGCTGGACGGCGACAAGGTGGAGGTGTCGTTCCGGGTCAAGGACGCCTGGGTCGGCGACCGCACGACCGCGGTGATCCGGATCAAGACGCTGCTCGGGCAGAAGTTCCTGGCGCTGGACCCGCAGGGTTCGCAGCCGCTGGACCCGGGCGAGCCGATCCCGCGCGAGCGCACGCTGTCGCCGTACGACGTGCAGGAGGCGTTCAACGGCCTGGCGTCCACGGTCGGCCAGATCGACACCCAGCAGCTCGCGGACAGCTTCCGGGTGCTGTCGGAGACGTTCCAGGGCTCGGCGGAGAGCGTGCGCGGCGCGTTGGACGGCCTGTCGGCGCTGTCGAAGACCATCTCGTCACGCGACCAGCAGCTCGCGGAGCTGCTGGCCAACACCAACGAGATCACCAAGACCCTGTCCGACCGCAACGAGCAGTTCGAGAAGCTGCTCGCGGACGGCAACCTGCTGCTGGAGGAGCTGCGCAAGCGGCGGGACGCGATCGGCGCGCTGCTGCGCGGCACCCGTGAGCTGTCCGAGGAGCTGTCCGGCCTGGTCACCGACAACTCCGCGCAGCTGCGGCCCGCGCTGGAGCAGCTGGAGCGGGTCACCACGATGTTGCAGCGCAACCAGGACTCGCTCGACCGCAGCCTGTCGCTGATGGGCCCGTTCTTCCGGGTGTTCGCCAACACCCTGGGCAACGGCCGCTGGTTCGACACCTACATCTGCGGCCTGCTGCCGCCGTCGGTGGACCTCGGCGTGGTCGGTTTCAACGAAGAGGGCTGCCTCCCTCCCGGCGTGCAACGGCGGCCCGCCACCGGGCAGGCACCTGCCGGCTCCGATCCTTCCGGAGGAGGGAACTGACGTGGCGACCACGAAGGCAGGCCGCGACCTGGCCCGTGCCGTGGCGATCGCGTGCGTGCTCGCGCTCGTGGCCGCGGCCGCGATGTGGTGGGTGTTCGAGGGTGCCAACAGCCGCAGGCTGACCGCCGTGTTCGGCGCGGCCGTCGGCGTCTACCCGGGCTCGGACGTGCGGGTGCTCGGCGTGCGGGTCGGCACGATCGAGGAGGTCGAGCCGCAGGGCACGGTGGTGAGGGTCGTGATGTCGGTCGACCGCACGCTGAAGGTGCCCGCGAACGCGCAGGCGGTCGTGGTCGCGCCCAGCGTGGTCAGCGACCGGTACGTGCAGCTCGCCCCCGCCTACACCGGCGGCGAGGCGATGGGCGACAACGTGACCATCCCGCGTGAGCGCACCGCCACCCCCGTCGAGCTGGACCAGCTGTACGCGAGCCTGAACGAGCTGACCACCGCGCTCGGGCCGAACGGGGCGAACTCCGAGGGCGCGCTGTCGGAGCTGCTCGACTCGGCCGCGGACAACCTCCGGGGCAACGGGCAGGCGCTCGGCGAGACCATCAAGCAGCTCGGTGACGCCACCCGCACCCTGTCCGGCTCGAAGGACGACCTGTTCGGCACCGTGGACAACCTGCAGAAGTTCACCGGCATGCTGGCCGCGAACGACAGCCAGGTGCGCGACCTCAACCGGCAGCTGGCCGAGGTCGCCGGGTTCCTCGCCGACGAGCGGGAGAACCTGGGCGGCGCGCTGAACGAGCTGGCCACCGCGCTG
>JASLAV010000488.1 GCA_030146905.1 Lentzea sp.
CACCAAAGCAACAGCAAGCCGCCCAACGAAACAGGCGTGCCATCAACCCGCCGACGGCGCGGTCCCCCCGATCAGATTGCCGGGGGTCTGGGGGCAGCGTCCCCAGGTGGCAGCACGCAACAAGACCCGCCGCCCGCACGCCAACCACCCGCCCGGCGACCACTCGCAAGCCGACCACCCCCAAGGCCGCGCCACCCCTCACACACCCCATGAACACCGACCAGGGAACACGCCCCTCCACAAAATGGTTGGATCCACACGTGAGGCACTTCGACCTGGTCATCATCGGCACCGGCTCCGGCAACAGCATCCCGAACGACGCCATGGCGGGCTGGCGGATCGCCATCCTGGAAAAGGGCACCTTCGGAGGCACCTGCCTGAACGTGGGCTGCATCCCCACCAAGATGTTCGTCCACACCGCGGACCAGGCCGCGGCCCCGGCCAACGCCAAGAAGCTCGGCGTGGACGCCCACCTGGACGCGGTCCACTGGCCGGAGATCCGCGACCGCGTCTTCGGCAGGATCGACCCGATCGCCGAGGGCGGCCGGAACTGGCGGGCCAACGAGAACCCGAACGTGACGGTCTACGAGGGCACCGCCAGGTTCGTCGACGCGCACACGATCGACACGGGCACCGGCGAGACCATCACGGCCGACCGCGTCGTCATCGCCGCTGGCAGCCGGCCCACGACCCCGGACATCGCCGACCTGGACACCACCGGTTTCCACACCAGCGACACCGTCATGCGCCTCGACGAGCTGCCGAAGAGCATGATCATCGTCGGCAGCGGCTTCATCGCGTCGGAGTTCGCGCACGTCTTCAGCAGCTTCGGCGTGAGCGTCACCGTGATCGCCCGGTCGAACCTCCTGCTCCGCCACGAGGACCTCGAGATCGCCGAACGCTTCACCGGCATCGCGAAGCAGAAGTGGGACGTCAGGCTCCAGCGCAAGACCACCCGCGCCGAGAAGACCGCGACGGGCGTCCGGCTCCACCTGGAGGGTCCCAGCGGCGAGGAGACCGTCGAGGCGGAACAGCTCCTCATCGCGGTCGGCCGCCAGCCGAACACCGACCTCCTCGACGTGACCAAGGCGGGCGTCGAGCTGCACGCCGACGGTCGCGTCAAGGTCGACGAGTTCCAGAGGACCTCCCAGCCCCACATCTACGCGCTGGGCGACATCAGCTCCGACCACCAGCTCAAGCACGTGGCCAACCACGAGGCGCGCGTCGTGCAGCACAACCTGCTCAACCCCGACGACCCGATGAAGAGCGACCACCGGTTCGTGCCCGCCGCGGTGTTCTCCAGCCCGCAGATCGCGAGCGTGGGCCTCACCGAGGAGCAGGCGAAGGAACGCGGCATCCGCTACGTCACCGCCAGCCAGGCCTACGCGTCCATCGCCTACGGCTGGGCCATGGAGGACACGACCGGCTTCGCCAAGCTGCTCGCGGACCCGGCCACCGGTCAGCTGATCGGCGCGCACATCATCGGGCCGCAGGCGTCGACGGTGATCCAGCCCCTCATCCAGGCGATGAGCTTCGGGCTGGACGCGAAGTCCATGGCACGGGGCCAGTACTGGATCCACCCCGCGATGCCGGAGCTGGTCGAGAACGCGCTTTTGAACCTTCCGCTGGACTGAAGTCCCGAACTACAGGGTCTTCCGCCGCTGCCGCCGGACGGCGGAATCGTCCACGATGCAGCGATGACAGACAAAGTCCTCGTCGCCTACACGTCGAGAATCGCCGCCACGGACGAGATCGCCGAGATCATCGGCACCGAGCTCGCCGGCTGCGGGCTGAGAGTCACCGTGCTCTCGGTCGCCGCCGCCGAAACGCTGCAGGGGTTCGGTGCCGTGATCATGGGCGACGCCGCCGCGCGGGACGCGCACCGGTTCGTGCGGCGGCACAAGGTTCTCCTGAAACACACGCCGCTGTGGTTGTTCCACCGCGGCGCTCCGCCCGTTCCCAACGACGTCACGCGCATGGTCCGCAAGCTCGGGGCGACCGGGCCCATCAGCTTCGACGGCGCGGCACCGGACTGGGACCGGGCGAGGGCGTGGGCGCGGTACCTCGCCGACCAGCTCACGGTGCTGCACCGCGGGTTCGTCTCGAACTAGGCCTGCTGGATCCGCACGGTGTTGCCCGCCGGGTCGCGGAACACGCAGTCGCGTGCGCCCCACGGCTGGGAAGCCGGTTCCTGCACGACGTCGGCGCCGCCCGCCTGCAGCTCGTCGAACACGCCGTCGAGGTCCGGCGTGGACAGGGTGATGAACGCGTAGGAGCCGTTCTCGATCATCTCGGCGATCGCGGTGCGTTGCGAGTCCGTGAGTCCCTCCGCCATGGCAGGTGGTTCCAGCACGACCGCGGAGCCGGAACCCACCGGGGCGACGGTGATCCAGCGCATCGTGCCCTGACCGACGTCGGCGCGGACCTCCCAGCCGAGCAGGTCGCGGTAGAAGGCCAGCGAGGCGTCGGGATCGGTGTGCGGGAGGAACGTCGCGTGAATGGTGATGTCCATGGCCGCAACGCTAGGACCAGCGAGACCGGCGTGCTTCTCGATTCCTGACCGGCTCAGACGTAGCGCGGGCGGCCGGCGAGCACGCCCAGCGCGGTCAACGCGGCGAGCAGCACCAGCTGCAGCGTCAACGACACCGTCCACGACCCCGTGGACTCGCGCAGCACGCCGAACGCGAACGGACCCGAGGCCGCGATCAGGTAGCCGATGCTCTGCGCCATGGCCGAGAGCCGCGCCGTGTCCGAAGTGGACTTCGTGCGCAACGACATGATCAGCAGCGCCAGCGGGAACATGCCCATGCCGAACCCGATCAGCACCACCCACAGGCCGGGCGCCGCGGAGGGGGCGACCAGCATTCCGAGCATGCCCGCGAACGACAGCACGCCGAGCACCAGCACCATCGGGCCCTGACTGCGGAACCGGGCGGCGATCGGCGGCACGAACAGGCTCACGGGGACGCTGAGCAGCATCGAGACCGCGAGCAGCATGCCAGCGGTGTTGCGGTCCACACCGGAGTCGACGAGCATCGCGGGCAGCCAGCCCATGACGGTGTAGGCGAACAGCGACTGCAGGCCGAAGAACACCGTGATCACCCACGCCAGCGGGCTGCGCAGCAACGACCGCTTCTCGACCGGCTCCGCCGACCGCACCACGGAAACCTCGGCACCGTGCCGTGCGCCGGCGAACCACACGACCAGCGCGCCGGCCGACAGCAACGCCCACGCGCCGACGGCCAGCCGCCACGAGCCGAGGTAGTCCTCCAGCCGAGGGGTCAGCGCGGCGGCCAGAGCGGCGCCCGCGGACAGCGTTCCCGTGTAGACGCCGGTGAGCAGGCCGACCTTGTCCGGGAAAGACGCCTTCACCACCACCGGGATCAGCACGTTGGACACCGCGATGCCGGCGCAGGCGATGAAGGTGCCGCCCAGCACGACCCACGGACCGTCGATCACGCGCAGCACCAGGCCGAGCGTGAGCACCCCCAGGGAGAGTCCGATCGCGCGGGCCATGCCGAGGCGGCGGCCGAGCCACGGCGCCGCGAACGCCGCGAAGCCGAAGCAGAGCGCCGGAACAGCTGTCAGCGCACTGGTCCAAGCGGCCGAAACACCCAGGGCGGCGCGGACATCACCGAGCACCGAGGCCAGACTGGTCACCGCAGGCCGGAGATTCGCGGCAGCGAGGGCGACCCCGATCGCGAGCAACGTGGACCCGACAAGCGGAACGTGACGATTCTTGACGACCGTCACCCTGCGACCTCGATCGGTGGCAGTCTGTGCGGCAAAGGTCGTCTGCTGGGGCGTCACACGCACCACTATCGCAGACATGGGATGTTCGGATGAAAGGATGATGCTGTGCCGTTGGCCACTACCCGGCGTGCAGGCCTCGTCGACCAGGTGATCGACCAGATGCGAGGCGCGATCACCAGCGGCGAATGGCCCGTCGGGCAGCGCATCCCGCCAGAACCCGAGCTGGTCACCGCGCTCGGGGTCGGCCGGAACACGGTTCGCGAAGCCGTGCGCGCGCTCTCACACGCCGGTCTGCTGGAGGTGAGGCAGGGCGACGGCACGTTCGTCCGCGCCACCAGCGAGATCTCCGGCGCCGTCCGCCGCATGTGCGGGACCGAGCTGAAGGAAGTCCTCCAGGTCCGCCGCACCCTGGAGGTGGAAGGCGCGCGCCTGGCCGCCAAGCACCGCACCGACGCCGAACTCGCACGCCTCACGGACCTGCTGCGCAAGCGCGACGCGGCGATGGAGGCCGAGCGGTGGGCCGAGGTGATCGAGCACGACACCGCGTTCCACGTGCTGCTCGTGCAGTGCTCGCACAACGCGCTCCTAGCGGAGCTCTACCAGGGCTTGACCGAGGCCGTCAAAGCTTCGGTGGCGGCCTCTGTCGACACGAGCCAGCCGGGCAACGACCAAGTGTCGCACACGGGCCTGTTGCACGCGGTCCGCGACGGCGACCAGGAGAAGGCGGCGATCGAGGCGGGCGGGTTCTTCGAGGAGCTGATCGAGAAGTTCTGCTGAACGCGGACGGGAAACGTCCGCACGAGCTCATAGCGTGGGGGCCCATGGAGATCACGCCGTTCCGCATCGAGATCCCGCAGGCCGAGGTCGACGACCTCCGCTCACGTCTCGCCGGCACGCGGTGGCCGGAGGACGACCTGCCGGGCGTCGGCTGGTCCTACGGCATTCCGCTCAGCTACCTGCGCCCGTTGGCCGAGTACTGGGGCGGCGGGTTCGACTGGCGCGCCCAGGAAGCGCTGCTCAACTCCTACCCGCAGTTCACGACCGAGATCAGCGACCAGCGCGTCCACTTCCTGCACATCCGCTCGAAGAAGCCCGACGCGCTGCCGCTGCTGCTGATCCACGGCTGGCCTGGCTCGTTCGTCGAGTTCCTGAACGTGATCGAGCCGCTGTCGGAGGACTTCCACCTGGTCATCCCCTCCATCCCCGGCTTCGGGTTCTCCGGCACCGTGAAAAAGCCCGGCTGGAACGTCCTGCGCGTGTCGTGGGCGTTCGCGAAGCTCATGGAGGGCCTGGGGTACGACCGCTACGGCACGCAGGGCGGCGACTGGGGTTCCGGCATAGCGCAGGAGATCGGCAGGGTGTTCCCGGAGCAGGTCGTCGGCGTGCACGTGAACATGCTGCAGACGTTCCGGCCGCAGGGCGTCAACGACCTGTCGCCAGAGGAACTGCGCGCGCTGGAGTCGCTGGACCTGTACCAAAAAGAGCTCTCCGGCTACATGCACCTGCAGCGCAGCAGGCCGCGCACGCTGTCCTACGCGCTGACGGACTCGCCGGTGGGACAGCTGGCGTGGATCGCGGAGAAGTTCCACGACTGGACTGACAACGAGGGCGTTCCCGAGGACGCGGTGGACCGCGACCAGATGCTGACCAACGTGTCCGTCTACTGGTTCACCGGCACCGCGGGCTCGTCGGCGGCGCTGTACAAGGAGGAGGCCGCGTCGTGGGGGCAGCGGCAGCCG
>JASLAV010000567.1 GCA_030146905.1 Lentzea sp.
CATGGCCGCCCGGATCACCAGCGCCTTCGGCGTGGCGCCGAACTCCGCCAAAGGCCAGGCGCTGACCAACGGCTTCGAGGTGTTCTGGAACGCCCTGCTCAACGGCCTCGACCTCGACGGCGACCGCCGCATCAGCCCCGACGAGTACCGCACGGGCATGGTGAGCGCGTTCGGGGAGGCGGACGGCGACTTCGAACGCGGCCTGCGCCCCGTGGTCCTCGCGATCATCGACGTCGCCGACACCGACAACAGCGGCGTCCTCGAACGCGCGGAGTTCGAACGCCTCCAGCACGCCATCGGCAACCCGCAGACCGACGCCGCTGAAGGGTTCACCAGGCTCGACCGGGACGGCAACGGAATGCTCAGCCGGGAAGAACTCGTCGAAGCGGCCCGCGACTTCCACACCGGGACCGACCCCGACGCGGCCGGCAACTGGCTGTTCGGCCCAGCCTGACCGCGCCTCCGATCTCCAGCGCATGTCGAGTTGCACCAGGTGAGCGTCGCGTTGACCGGCGGAAGCCGAGAGGACCGACAAGGACACCTGCGCCGTCTGCCTGGTGAGCTGGGTGCGCGCGGTCGGCGGTCTACCGCCGAAGGCCCAGTTGCAGGACTAAAACCCCGCCGCACGGCGAGGTGGTGAGCGCGGTGCGGACTCGGCCGACTACCACGAGCCCGCACCGCGCAGCCGGTCACGTCGTCCATCGAAGCTCTGGCACCGTGATCTTCCCTCGCCAGGCGGCATCGCCCCTTGGGCGCTGGCTGCGTTCAACGGAGCGCCGAATCGGTTCCTTGACCCGTTTCCGGGCTGTACCCGGCACTTCGGCGTTGCGCGGCCGCACCCCTTCCCCCGCTACGACGGAACGGACCGCTGGGTGCAACGCACCTTCGTCGTCGCCGACCTCCGCCGCTCCGCGACCACCGCCCCGTACTCGCCCGTTCCGGTGTTCAGCAACACCGCCTCAGGAGACGCACGCGGTCAACGCCGTATTCGACGGTGTTGGCCGTCTGCTTGGCAGGTAGCGAATCGACAGGAGGGTTGCGAAAGTTCGCGTCTTGGCGCATGCGCAGAGATGCCCGATCCCGTCTCAACCAACAAGGTCCAGTGCCGATGCTCCGGTCGAGCATCGATGTCCGACCGGAGCACGGGTGTGCGTCGTGCGCTACCGCGTTGAACAACAAGTGTTACGAACAGGTCACCGCGTGGTCGGCCACGTCCGGCCACACCTGGATGCGGTCGAGTGGCACGTTGTAGATGACCGGGTGCGTGCCGAAAACTACATCCATGCAGGTTAAGCGGCATGGACGTACTCGTGGACGACTCCGCCGAGACGGTCTTGCCGTTCTATGGTGAGGCGTTCGATCTGGTCGGGTTCGAGAGGTTGGGGCAAGGTCCGCAGGGGTGGCTGCGGCGGCGAGTGATCGGTGGTTCGGTGCTCGTTGTAGTGCCGCTCGTACTCCCGCAGCGCACGCCGTAGGTGGGTGTGATTCCAGATCAGCGTGCGGTCCAGCAGTTCGGTGCGAAGGGGTCTTCACCCAGCGTTCGATGACGGAATTCATGCGGGGCATCCGGCCACCGGTCAGCACCGTCGCGATTCCCGCGGTGCCGAGGATCTTGTCGATCAGCACGGGGTATTTGGCGTCGCGGTCACGAATGAGGAACTTGATCTGCGCGAGGTGTCCGGTGTCTTCCAGGTCCATGAGCAGGTTGCGGATGGCCTGGGTGACCCCATGCGTGGGTGGGGTGTGCGGTGGTGCCGACTATCCATACACGCCGGCTGGCGTGGTGGATGGCAGCGAGAACGTACTGGCGCTGACCGGTCAGCGTGACCGTTTCGATGAAGTCCATCGCCAGGATCGCCGCAGCTTGCGAGCGCAGAAAGTCGGCCCACGCAACGGTTGTCCGGCGCGGGGCCGGATCGACGTCTGCAGTCTTGAGGATCTCCCACACCGTCGACGCGGCGATCGCGATACCCAAGAGCGCGAGTTCACCGTGGATGCGTCGATACCCCCACGAGGGGTTCTCGGTTGCCAGGCGCAGGACGAGGTGGCGGATCGAAGTGATAGTGCGCGGACGCCCAGGCCCTCGGTTCACGATCATACGGGCATGGCGGCGCTTCATCAGGTCCCGATGCCACCTCAACACCGTATCCGGGCTGACCAGGAGTCGGAGTCGGCGCAACGCCGCGCGGCCCAGGGGCACGAGCAAGGCGGCGAGCAACGCCCTGTCCTCAGGCGGCAATCGTGGACGCTGATCACCGAGTTGTCGTTCCAGGACAGCGAGTTGATGGCGTAACGCGAGAATCTCGACGTCCTTCTCACGATCAGTCATACGCAAGAGCCACAGCGCGGCGAAGGCGTGGCAGACGGCGAGACAGGCGAAGCGGACCAGCACGGCCGCGATCATGCCGGATGATGACCGCTACCCATCGATGCCTGCTGAACTGCACGGACGTATTTGTCGGCACGCACAAGGCCGTGAGGCCGCCCTGGGGCCGCGCCGAGGATTCGAACCCCGGACCATTCGACTGTTTCGGTCGCTCTGCCACTGAGCTAGCGCGACATGTGGCCCCGCCGGACGCTCGACTCCGGGTAGCGGGCGGAGGAGCGCACTCGGCTGCCCACGGGCACGTTCGGCGAACATCCACCGCACCCACGGCGCTGTCACCAGATCCGGCGCCAGCACCTGCACACGCCGACCTCTGTGTGCTCAGGGCTGGTCGGTGTCGGCGATCGTGCGTCATCTCGGGCGTGATTGGATCCGGCAAGGGCGGCCGTACTGCGTCTCGGAGAACATCTTCACGACGGGCTCGTCGCCCGAGATCCGTCCAAAGTGGTCCTGGGCCCGTTCCAATGCACGCTCGCAGGCACCAGCTTCCTACATGAGTACCTGACGCGACAGGACGAGCCGGATGTTCCGTCGCTGCTGGGCACCAAGATGACCCCAGTTGACCATCTCGTTGAGCCTCTCCCGAACCTCGGGATAACGCCACGGCTCCAGCCGCAGCACAACGCTCGCGGCGAAGTTCTCCTCCATCTGCGGCAGGAACTCGAGCAGGCCGCGCTGGCCCTCCAGCCCGGCGCCGTACAGCAGCTCGGCGACCGCACCGCTCCAGCGGGCCGCAGTGTTCCTGCGCGCCGGGAGGCTCACCGTGTTCAGCGTGCGGCCGAAGTCCACCACGAACCTCACCGCGCTGGGAGTGGTCAGCGCGGAGCCCGCCTTGCGGCTCCTCCTGACGAAGTCCGACGCCTTGACGAGCGCGGTGAGGTCGACCGGGCTCGTGAACGCGAGCGACAACAGCTCACCCGCGTCCTCCTCGCCTCCCCACCTCGAGATCAGCTCGACCAGCACGCGACGGGCGAAGCGGTCCCTGCCCACCAACGCGGTCAGCAACGGCCGGGCCTGTACATGCGAGTAGCGGTGCTGAGTGAGCCCTTCACCGACGAGCCGGACCAGAACGTCCCGCGCCTGTGGCAGCTCGGTTCTCCCGAGCCAGTGTTCCAGATCGGTCCACCCTGGAAGATCGACCGCGCCACGCCGGAACGCCGCGTCGAAGAGGATCACTGCGGTTTGCTGCTGCCTGGCGCTGCTCTCCCTCCGAAGGTCCTGGATGAGGTCGAGGATCGCCGAAGCCTTGGCCTTGACCAGTTCCGCGGGGACCTCTGGTCGGTCGATCAGGTCGGCGAGGCTGCCGGACCGGCGCCACCGAACCAGCAGATCGACCAGCAGGCCGAGGTCGGTGTGCGGCCCGACCGCGAAGGGGCCCGGTCCGAGCAGGTCGGTGCCGTCGCCGGGATCGTCGAGGGCGCGTTCCAGCACCCACCTCGCCTGCGGTGACCCACCCGCGAACGCGCGAACCAGCAGACGCCGCAACGAGTTCTCGTCGAGCCACGGCCCGTCCCCCTGCTCGCCAGCGGACATCCGCGAGGCAGCGGCGTCCGCGACCGCAGCGACCGCGGCCAGCGGAGTGGCGTGCATCGCCAGCGTTGTGCGAATCGTGTCCGCCCATAGCTGGCTGCGCCCCTCTTCGGGATTGCGAACCGTGGGCAGCCCTTCGACCAGCCAGTCGATCCAGCTCGACGTCATCGCGTTGGGGCAGCGGGCGGCATAGCCGGTCAGCCACCCGCTGCGGAGCTCGCCGTGCAGCGCCCGCGAGTCGACGCCGCGCAACGCGGTCGCGACGGCCAGCGCCGTGTCCAGCGGTGCGTCCTGGCCGAACGCGAGCAGCAGCCCACCCAGACGTGCACAGTCACGCGGAGAGAGGCGCCGCTGACCGTTCAAACGGCCCAGCAGATCGGTCAGCTCGTCGAACTGTCCCGGCCAACCACCATCCTCCCCGGCTGCCCGCACCACCCGCCGGCGGTGAAGTTCCGCATGCGCTCCTTTGAGCCTCGGTGACTTCCGCCGGACGCTGCCGAGCACGTCGTCGGCCCACGCGGCAAAGTCGACATCCGACGACGCCTCGGATTTCTCCACGATCGCGCGAAAGACCGTGACGGCCGAGGATTCGTCGAGGGGACGACCGCACAGGCGACGTAAGAGCACGCGGGCCTCGGCAGCGTGCGGAGCCACCCGTACCAGCAGTTCCGCCAGATCGCTGTGCAGGTTCGGGGATCGACTGCCGGCCATCACGCGTTCGACCAGGTCAAGGCGCTCGACCGCCGACACGGTCAGGCGCGGGTCGCGCTCGGCGAGCCTGGCGAGCACGCCCAGCACCGCCATCCACGCCTTGTCCTGCCGTCCGGCGCACCGGGCGAGGGTGACGATGTCCGGTCCGGTCCAATGACGCGACGGCGCGGGCATCAGCGCGAGGCAGTCCCGCAGCAGCGGAAGCTCGACGTCGCGTAGAAGGTCACCGAACTTCTGGTGGCACACCGGGGAGATCTTCGACGCGAGCGCGAACACCGACAGCACGGAACGCTGCACCGGGTATGGAAGCAGGTGGGCCCTCTCCAACAGGTCCTCCGCGACGTCCGACACCTCGGTAAACGCGGCTTCATCGCGCCAGGCGCATAACCAGGTCTGCTCGTAGACGGCCAGCAGGAAGTAGTCGTCCGGCCGGTCACGCGCACGGTCACCGAGCAGTACGAGTGCGTCCGGCCCGTGCCGATGCCACAACGCCCGTGCCGCGGCGAACTCGAAGAAGGTCTGGTGGAAGAACCGGAACACCCGCTCCCCCGCCACCGACACGACCTCGCCGACCCCGCGCCGGACCAGGGCCAGTACGCCGTCATCGGTCGCGCTGGTGGCACGCAGCGGAGCCTCCGGGATTCCGGCCTCCAGCATGTGCTCGGCCAGCCGCATCACGATCGGCGTCAGGTCGGCCTCCGAGTCCGATGTGGACCGACGCCCCCACTCACGTCGGTCGTTCTCCACTCGATCGCGCCAGAACCGTTGGTAGAGCGCGGTCACGTCCACGTGATCCGGCAACGAGGCCGGTGCGTAGAGCTCGAAGAGCATCCTCATCGTCAGCGGACGGGAGCACAGATGTGCCCCAGGACCTTCTCGCAGTACCAGGGACACGAGCTTCGCCGCCATGTCGTGTGCGCCTTGCGCGGTCGTGTTGTAGACCACGCAGTGCGAAGCGACGGCTCGTTCGAACTCACTGGCTTCGCCGCTCATCCTGTAGTGGCCGAGGGTGACCGCGTCCCACGCGGGCAACAAACCCGCTTCGGACGGTCTGGTCGTCACCAGCACGGACGCGCCCGCGGCTTCGGCGACGTCGACGACGCCGGCCAGTTCTAGCAATGCGGGCAGATCGTTCACCACCAGATCCGCGGTGTCGACCAGCACCGTGCTCGCACGTCCCTGCACGGCCGCACTCCGGATCGCCTCGGCCACGACGTCTTGCCGCACGATCGGCTGCCCGTCGAGTGTGAGTTCGCGCAGCCACGCGGCCTCCAGCAGGAACACCTCGCGGTCCGGCAGCAACGCGGACGCGATTCCCCACAGCAGGCTGGACTTGCCCACGCCTGGCTCCCCCACCACCAGCAGAGGCTGAGCGCCAGGTGCTCGCAGGTGGTCCAGCAGCCGCGGTTCCACGTCGCGGCGCACGTACAGCCCGCCTTCGAAGCTCGCGCCGGCGATCTGACCGATGCCGGTCCGCGCTCGATCGCTGAGAAAGCGCAGTCGCGGCAACGGACCGTCCGCCACTCCAAGCGGCTTCGTCACCGTCCCCGGCGGCGAGTTCAGCAAGGCTCCGATCTGCCGTGTTCTGCGCGTCGCCTCGTCGACGTGCTCCGGAAAAATAGGAGCCTCTGCGCCCTGCGCCAGTCCCAACGCGGTGAGCAGCACGGAGGTGGCGTCGTCGCGGTCGCGGCCGTACAGCCGGACCGCGCTCAACGCGCCGAGCGTGGCGTACGGCGTGCACGGTTCGACGAGCACGGGGATCAGCCTGCGAGCGGTGCCGGCCGAGTCGAGGTTCAGCGCGGCCGCCCACTGCCCGCGACATCGGGGGTCCAGCAGGGCCTGTGCGGAGAGCACCGCGATCATCCGGTCGCCGCGGGCCATCATCCGGTCGAGCTCGACGACCACGTTGCTGCCGGGTTCGTATTCCACGTGAACGGGCATGCCCGCCTGCTCCAGCTGGAAGGCGATCCACTTGGCCCAACGGTGGTCCGCGTCGGCGTAGCTGACGATGAACCTGTCGGGCGGCACTCAAGTAGCTTAGCCAGGTGAACACGGTTCCTGACTTCTTCGTCAGTTTCACGCGTGGCGACGTCGAGTGGGCGCGCTGGATCACGTGGGTGCTCGAGCAGGAGGGCTTCCAGGTCGTCTACCAGGAGCTGGACATGTTGCCCGGCCACAACATCGTCCGGCAGATGCAGACCGGTACCACGGCGACGCGCACGATCGCCGTGCTCAGCGCCGCGTACGCGGACCGCCCGTTCCCGCTGTCGGAGTGGGCGGCCGCCTTCGTCCAGGACCCGGACGGCCTGGCGCGCAAACTGATCCCCGTCCGCGTCGAGGAGTGCACACCGCAGGGCCTGCTCGCACCCATTGTCTACATCGACCTGGTCGGCGTGGATCGGGACGAGGCGCGGCAACGGCTGCTGAACGGGATCAAAGCCGAACGACCGCGCGTCGTGCCCGAGCCGCCGTTTCCCGGTGAACGCTGACCCTGTGCGTGCCGAAAACCGCGTCCGTGGAGGTTAAGCCGCATGTCGGTACTCTCGTGGATGACTCCGTCGACACGGTCCTGTCGATCTATGTTGAGGCGTTCGATCTGGTCGGGTTCACGAGGCTGAGGACGCGTTCGCAAGGGCGCTGCGGCGGCGAGTGATCGGTGAGTTCGATGCTCGTTGTAGTGCCGCTCGTACTCGCGCAGCACATGCCGTAGGTGGGTCTGATTCCAGATCAGCGTGCGATCCAGCAGTTCAACGCGAAGCGTCTTGACCCAGCGTTCCATAATCGAGTTCATGCGAGGCATCCGGACACCAGTCGGCACCGTCGCGATCCCCGCGGAGCCGAGAATCTTATCGATCAACGCGGGATGCATGGCGTCTCGGTCACGGACCAGGAATCTGATCCGCGCGAGGTATCCGGTGTCCTCGAGGTCCATGAGCTGGTTACGGGCGGCCTGGATGACCCAAGCATGGGTGGGGTGCGCGGTGACGCCGAGTATGCGTACACGCCGGCTGGTGTGGTGGATAGCGGCGAGAATGTACTGACGCTGCCCAGTCAGCGCGACAGTCTTGATGAAGTCCATCGCCAGGATCGCCTCAGCCTGCGAACGCAGGAAGTCGGCCCAGGTAACGGTTGTCCGGCGCGGGGCCGGATCGACGCCGGCGGTTTAGAGGATTTCCCACACCGTGGAGGCGGCGATCGCGACACCGAGAAGCGCGAGTTCGCCGTGGATGCGTCGATACCCCCATGAGGGGTTCTCAGATGCCAGGCGCAGAACAAGACGGCGGATCGAGGCGACAGTGCGGGACGTCCAGGTCTTCGGTTCACAACTCGCACGGGCATGGCGGCGCTTCATCAGGTCGCGATGTCACCTCAGCACCGTGTCCGGGCTGACCAGCAGCTGAAGCCGCCGCAACCTCGCGCGGGCCAGAGGCACGAGCAAAGCGGCGAGCAATGCCCTGTCCTCAGGCCGCAATCGTGGGCGCTGATCGCCGAGTTGCCGGCGCAGGACCGCGAGTTGATGGCGTAGCGCGAGAATCTCGACGTCCTTCTCACGATCAGTCATATACAAGAGCCATAGCGCGGCGAAAGCGCGGGAGACGGCAAGGTAGGCGAAACGGACCAGCACGGCCGCGATCATGCCGGATGACGAGCGCTACCACCGATGCCCGTTGACCTGCACGGACGTACTTCTCGGCACGCACAACCTCACGCTGGCAACCGGTCTCGCCCACGCTGATGTGGCACCTGCTCCAGCACGTCGAACATCGCGGCGCACCGATGAACGGACGGCTTCTCCGCTACGCGGACGGACGTCCGATCACCTATCACCGCTACGACCGCCTTTGGGTCCGCGTCGGCGAACACTTGCCTTGGGCCGCGAAACAGGGAGTCAGCACGCACTGGATCCGGTACACGACCCTCACTTGGGTCGAACGCCACTTCGGCTACGCCGTCGCCCGCGCTTCCGCCGGACACAAAAACACCAACAGCGACGCGGCAGCACCACGACCTACGCCCGCGCCACCCTTGAAGAAGTCGCGACGGCGCTGGCCGCGCTCACCGGCGACCACCATCCGCTGGCCGCGTAACTGATTCCAGAACAGTCGGGGGTTGCCTGTCGTAGCACGAGGAGCAGGCAGCCCCGACCGCGATATTGGAAGTTCTGTTTTGCCAGCAGGTCACCGGTTACGCACACGATGACTTGTATTTGGTCCACACTGAAATAACTGTGAACACAGGGCGATCGTGCAGGCCGCCAGGTGACGTTGAAGTAGCTCGTCAGAGGGCGAACGAGGTGGCTGAGCGGTGAACGCAAGGCAAGCCCGACAACTCGCTCGACACTTCCCCGTTTCGGGTGACGAGCCTTTTGGCTTCTCGCTTGGAGTGTTTCCAAGCGTTACCAAGGAAGTCGCACAGTGTGCTCGGCGAGCACCAAGGCGAGAGGATCCCGTGTCTGACCAGCTTGACCACCCACCCGTGCTCGACCGCGACGGCCGAACGTTGAGCGTCGATTTGAGCGAAGCCGACGCGCGGTTCCGGCAGTGGATGCACGAGAACCTCAGCCACGCCGCCGACCACTTCGGTCTCACCGTTGCCGGGCAAGCCCAGCTCGGCTGGCTGGACCGGTCGATCAGCGCACCCGTGCAAGCACTCGGCCGGCAACTCTGGCTGCGAGTGGTGTCCGAGGACGAGCAGTGGACCGGCGGCGACTTCTGGACCGGAAACCTCGACGCCAACGTGTTCGCCAACCTGCCCAAGCCGCAGGTTCTCGACGTCTACGAGTGGGAGGAATGGCGGCAGCAACGCGCGGAGTTGATGACCTTGGCGCCAGGTTCACCCTGCTCCCCCACCGACGCCCTGCGCCACGCGCTCGACCTTCCCGACCAATGGTGGACCGAACTCCGCCGAACGATCGAGGCGATCGCGGCGACGCCGACCGACCGGGTCAATACCGATCAGGCGCTGGTCACCGGAAGGATCCAGCAGCACTTCGGAAACTCGGTGAACCCTGTGGTCCGCCAGTGGGAAACCGTGCACGGCGACCTGCACTGGGCGAACCTCATGGGACCGGACTTCGGCTTGCTGGACTGGGAGCTGTGGGGCCGCGGTCCAGTGGGGACAGATGCGGCCACGCTGCTCTGCTACAGCCTTCTCGTCCCGGACACTGCCGAACGAGTGCGCGACACCTTCGCAGACGTGCTCAACACCGACGCCGGGCAACTCGCTCAACTCTACGTCGCAGCCCGTTTGCTGCACCGGGTCGACAAGGGCGACCACCCGGACCTCGCCACACCACTCAGGAAGCTCACCGAGACCTTGTGACCCACGTCAGACCGCCTCCCCGAGTGGCGATCGCGCCTCTCCGAGACTGGCGATCAGCGCCGTGGACTCCGCCGCGTCCAAACTGGACTCACTGAGCGCGCACACGACATCTCCGTAGGCTTCGATCGAGGTCTCGTCTTCGATGAACGCGGTGGAGGTCTCGCACGCCACGCACACCACGGGTTCGTACTTTCGAAGGTCAGCCGGCTGAACGGCCTGTCCATCCCGACGTGCGCGCCGGTCGCCGTCGGCACGATCCGGATGACGACGTTCGGCCGCACGGCCATGCGCACGGACGACCGGGCGGGGCACCGAACGCGTCAACGGATCGCTGGGGCTGCTCGACATGACGCCGTACGGCCGCGGCAAGAAGTGGGAGGACAAGCCCTCCGGCTGGCCGGAGGGGCGCGATGCGGGCTGGTTCTGGCGAACGGACTCGGAGGGGAACCCGACCAGCCGGCCCGTGCCGCAGTGGACCCGGCCCGGCGCCACCCCGGTGGAGACGCTCGGCCGTGACGGGCACTGCCACTGAGTCGTCAGTTGATCGAGCAGGTCGAAGGCCTGCCCGATCAGGCGCGCGCGTCGGTGAACTCTTCCGATCACCAGTTGTCGATCAAACGTTGATGCATACTCGGCCCCACTCCAGACGAGAAGGGGACGCCATGGAGATGGGGGCTGGCGCGGGCTTCGCCGTTGCGCCTGAGGCTATCGAGACCTACGTCGCCAATGTGGTGAACAAAGCCATCACGGACATGACCACCACTGCGACCGAGTTGCAGGACACGACCAACGTGTCGTGGGACACCCTGGTGGGTCAGGCGAACCTGCCGGGCAGCACGAGGTTCACGACAGCCGCCAAGGACATGCTGAAGGAGTTCTTCGAACTGCACCACGAGATCACCACCGGGCAGCAGAACATGCTGAACAAGATCATCGGGTTCCGGGACCAACTGGTGCAGACCAAGGACACGTACATCAAGGCCGACAACGACGTGATGCAGTCGTTCCGCGCCATCGAAGGCTCGCTCGGAGGCGGCCATGGCACCGCCTGACCGGCAGCCGGACCACGGCGCGTCCGCGAGATACGGCCTCGACTCCGGGTTCGGACATGGCGCCGAGATCGCCGTGTGGGTCGACTGGCTGCTTCACCCGGAGCAACACGAGTACCACCGGATGTATGTCTGGGCCGACGGTACCAAGGAGGAGTACGACCGCCAGAGCAAGCTCCTGGAGCAGGAGGAGCATGCCACGACGGAGTCGGTGATCCGGGGACTCTTCGTCTCCCAGTTCTTCGACCCGGCGCAGGCTCTCTCCGGCCAGCAGGTGGGCGACTCCAGCGTCATGGACCTCGTCGGACAAGGGCTGATCAACGCATCCTGGCGGGTCGAGGACTGGAGCCTGCGGCTGGCCGGTGGCTTCGAGGACGTGCGCAAGTACTGGGACAACAGCACGGCGTGCACCAACGCCGGCGACTTCCTGGCCGCGATCAACACCTACGCGCACAAGCACGCCGAGATCACCGCGCAGATGGCGGTGGTGCTGCTCAGGTACGGGAGCACCATCAAAGCGGCACGCAAGAGCCTCGACGAGGCGATGCTGAAGCTCGTCGACGCGTTCCACACGAAGCACTACGCGAGCGACATCCCCTGGGGCAAGATCATGGCCGCCGGCATCAGCGTCATCGCCGCCGCGGCACTGACCGCTGTGACCGCGGGCGCGGGAACGACGGCGGTCGCCGCCGCCGCGGCCTCCGGGATGTCGGCGTTGATCGACAAGGTGGCCGGCGCGGCTCTGGAGGAGGAGAAGCAGGAGGCGATCGCCGAGATCAAGGGCGAGACGTGGCGGCACACCGTCGACTCGTTCTTCCACGCCCAGGCGGAGATCCTGAACATCGCGGGTGCAGAGATCAAGGACCTGACCGACAGGGTCACGGCGCTCAAGGCGGAACTGGCGCGGCTGGCACCGATTCCCGAGCTCAAGGTCGGCTCCTGTTAGGAGCTGTTTGAAGTTCGGATCTAGGTTGGCTGGTGGCGTGCTGGTAGAACACGGATGTGGCGCGTTTTGATCTGACCGATGCCGAGTGGGCGTTGATCGAGCCGCACGTGCCGGTCGCGGCCACGGGGCCGTTGCCTCGGCGGGTGCGGGACCAGTTCAACGGGATTCTGTGGCGGTTCCGCACCGGGTCGGGCTGGCGTGACGTTCCGGAACGGTACGGGCCTTGGTCCACCATCTACTCCCGGTTCAACGCCTGGGCCAAGGCCGGGGTGTTCCAGGCACTGATGGACGCGCTGATCGCCGAGGCCGCTTCGCGCGGACAGGTAGGGCTGGAACTGGTCAGCGTGGACTCCACGATCGTGCGGGCGCACCACGAATCGGCCGGGCTGGCCATCGCCGGCGAGACCCTCGATGCGCTGGAACAGGCGCTGACCGAGGAAAAAGGGGCTCCGCTGCCCACCCAGCAGTGGGTTCTGCGGGTGATCAATCGCAGGCCGTCGCGGATCAGGAAAGCAAGGGCACGTCTGCCGATCAGGACCGTGCCGCGCTTCGGCGGCGTCGCAAAGCCAGGGCGAAAGCGGCTGGGCTGGGCTCGGCCGGTCCCGAGGAGGGCTGAGCAGCAAGATCCACGCCGCGGTCGACGCACACGGGCTGCCACTGGCGTTCGTGCTCACGCCCGGCCAGGCCGCGGACTGCCCACAATTCCAGGCCGTGCTCAACCAGATCCGGGTCCCCGGCGCGGCCGGTCGGCCGCGCACCCGTCCGGGCGCGGTGGCTGCGGACAAGGCGTACTCCTCCAAAGCCAACCGGGCCTATCTGCGCCGCCGGCGGATCACAGCGGTGATCCCGGAGAAGACCGACCAACAGGCCAACCGGAAGAACAAGGGCTCGGCCGGAGGCCGACCGGTCTCCATCGATCCCGCGCTCTACAAGCGACGCAACACCGTTGAACGCTGCTTCCAGAAGATCAAGACATGGCGTGGCCTGGCCACTCGCTATGACAAGTCACCACGCAGCTACGAAGCCGGATTACGCCTGCGGGCAGCGGTCATGTGGTTGAGGACCCTGACCTCAACCACATGATCCAAACCTCAAACAGCTCCTAGGGCCTGTCTCGAACTCCCGTTCCGATCGTTTCAGGCAGGTCTGACAACACCGGGCGCACCGGATGAGGCCGAGTTGGGAGTACGCCTGCGGGTGGTTGCCCAGCGACCGCTCGGCGACCGGGTCGTACTCCTCCGGCAGCAACCCGGTCGGCCCGGCCAGCCGCACGAAGCTCTCGAACAGCTCCTCGGCGTCCGCGCGGCGGCCCACCTTGACGTCCCACGAGCTCCAGCCATCCGATCGCAACAAGATCACGTGCGTGTCGATCTGCAGCTGTGCCAGAGACCAGGAGCGTCGGCGGTCGTTGACCTCTAATTAGACAAGTGCCGTTGCGGTACTGAGCCTGCTCGCCACTGTGACCGGTTCCCGAGGCACACGTCCCTCAGCGGCACGTCGCGACCGCGTGGGGCAGCTGTGGTGTTCTGGCTGCCTTGTGCGTCAGCCAGATGCCGGTCTTCTCGTCCAGGAGCCCGGCGAGGCAGAACGGACCCAGCACCCCGCGGACTCCGACGACCAGGAAGCCAGCGATGCCGGTGTCCGCAGTCGCCATCAGCAGCACTTCGCAGGCGCCTCGGCGGACTACCACCACAGAACTTGAGCGTGGGGCCGGCTTTCAGCCGTCAGAACAGATGCTCTCCTGCTGGAGCCTTGCGGAGTAGCGGTCCTAATAGCTCTCCTCGACGAGATCCTTGAGCCGCAGCAAGGTTTTCTCGATGGCTTCGACATCCCGCCGGCCCCAGACGGACGCCGCTACGCGTTCTCCCCAGGGCGACGTGGTGAAGTCGCAGGTCTCGGTGACCAGAGTGCCGACACCGACCTTCTCGAGCTCATAGCGCCAGCGGTGCCGACCTGGGTGAGCCCAGGCGATCCGGCGGTTCTCCTCGTACTCCACAACAGTGTTCGTCACCTCGTAAGGCACGTCGAACAACGTCATCGACACGCTGAACTCCGCGCCGAGAGTCAGGCGCTCGGGACCGGCGATCGTGTCCGCGACCGTGCCGGATCCGTCGAACTGGCTGTGTCGGCGGGGATTGGCGATCACGTCGAACACAGCCGCGGGAGAAGCGGAGATCATGATGCTCCGCGCGATCACCATCTCGGGCACAAGCTTTTCGCCCTTGTCCACGACGCGCGCCTCGACCGCGCCGAGTCGTTCCACCTCGACCTTCACCGTGTCACCAGGAGTGAGATAGCCACGGTGCTCGGCCAGCTCGAGGATGCACCCGGTACCGACGGGTCCGCTGGCGATGATGTCACCGGCCCGCAACGTGGTGTCGCGAGATGCGTGCGCCAGCATCTCGCCGAACGACCAGTGGATCTCGCCCCATGTGCCACCTCCGTACAGCTCGCCGTTGACGTAACCGTTCATCGTGAGCGCGTAGCCCTTACCCGACCGGCAGGGTTCCAGTTCGTCGGGCGTGACCAGGTAAGGGCCGAGGCTCGTCGCACTGTCCTTGCTCTTCGAGGGGCCGAAGACGAATCCCATCTCCCGGGCGGAAACGTCGCGCGCACTCCAGTCGCAGTACACGAGGTACCCGGCGATGTGCCTCTCGGCCGTCATCGGGTCCAGGTCCGAGCAGTCGTCGGCGATCACGGCCGCGACCTCGACCTCGTAGTCCCACGACTTCGTCATCGCCGGGACGGCGACGTCGGCGCGCGGGCCTCGGATCGCGGCCGGGTTGGAGAAGTGGAAGACGGGCTCCTCGTACCAGATCGAACTGACCGTGCCGGCACCGCCCGCGGCGACTCCGGCGTTGCGGACATGCCGCTCGAAGGCCGCGAAGTCCCGCACTGATGGCGGCACGGGAATCGGTGCCAGGACGTCCGCCCACGCCAGGTCCACGATTTCCGCCGGGTTCGACGTGAGCAGGGCGGCGGTCGCCTCCAGCCCTTCGCCGGAGCGCAGCACGTCCAGCAGGGTCGTTCCTGCGGTGTGACCGAGAATCTTGCTTTCCTGCACCAGCCCACAGCGCTCAGATCCGTCGAACGAACGGTAGCTGACCCACTTCATGGTCCGAAGGCCTCGGCATTCTTCGATGGCGGCACATCGGCCAGCACGTTTTGGGTGTACGCGTACAGACGTTGGGCGTCGCTGGTTGACCAAGCTGGCGGGTCGAGCGGAACGGCACGCCCCTCGCTGACAGCAATGAGCCGACCATGCTCGCCTGAGATGGACACAGGCCAAGACCGAAGGGCGACCGCCGCCGTCGGTCCACAAGTGATGACAACCGTCTTCACCCCGTCACCGCCCGCGCGAACTTGCGCACCTCGTCGGCGAACAGTGCGGGCTGCTCGAACGCCGCGAAGTGGCCACCGGCGGCGATGTCGTCGTTGAAGTACCGCAGATCGTGGTAGGCGCGTTCGGCCCAGATCCGTGGTGTGCGGGTCAGTTCGCCGGGAAAAACGCTGACGCCCACCGGTAGGTCCAGCTCGGTCAGTGCGGTGGGCTCCCGCGCGTATTCCCAGTACAGACGGGAAGACGAGGCAGCCGTCCCGGTCAGCCAGTACAGGGAGATGTGGTCGAGCATCTCGTCCATGGTGAACGCGCCGGGCGGGGCCCAGTCCAGGAACTTCTCGTAGATCCAGGCGGCCTGCCCGGCCGGGGAGTCGGTCAGGGCGTAGCCGATGGTCTGCGGCCGGGTGCGCTGCACCAGGTGATACCCGGAATGGACGTGGACGAACGCAGTGCCCTGGGCGACGGCCACGGCCTCTTCGGGGCTCGGGTCGTCGCTGACCGGCGGCATGGCGAGGAACTCGGGGAAGTTGAGGTGAACAGCACGCAGGCCAGCCGGGCGCTGCTTGCCCATGCGGGTGGCCACCACTCCTCCCCAGTCGCCACCCTGAGCCAGATAGGAGTCGTATCCCAGGCGCCGCATCAACACCGCGTAGGCGGCGGCGATGCGGTCCGGATTCCACCCCTTGGTGGTAGGCGCATCCGAGAACGCGTAGCCGGGCATGGATGGGATGACGACATGGAAGGCATCCCGCGCATCTCCGCCATGCGCAGCCGGATCGGTCAGAGGGCCGATCACCTTCAGGAACTCCAGGAACGATCCGGGCCATCCGTGCAGTAGCAGCAGAGGGATCGCGTTCTCGCGCGGTGAGCGCACATGTGTGAAATGGATGCCGAGGCCGTCGATCGTGGTGCGGAACTGGCCGATGTCGTTGAGGTGCTTCTCGATCCTGCGCCAGTCGTAGCCGGTGGCCCAGTGCTCCAGCAGTTCCCGCAGCCGTTCGAGCTGCACGCCTTGGCTCATGTCCGAAACGGTCTCCGAGGCCGGCAGCCGCACCCGGCTCAGCCGTTCCCTGAGATCGGCCAGCGCACTGTCCGGGATGTCGATGTGGAACGGCAGGACGTCGTCGTGACGATCTGTATTTGATCGCATGTTCTTCGGCTTCTCCGTGGGTGTGTGGTTGCCTGGCCGAAGACGGCTTCGCGGCAAGCCTGTCGGCGGTGCCCCGTCGAACTCGGCGCAGACACTCACAGTGCAAGGGAGCCGCCTGCCTCGTCCAATGAAAGTTCCGGAAAACGTAATGCGAAAACCGCATAACAGCAGTTGAGATACCGTTATGAGGTGGCTGACGTATCCCCCATTCCTGTTGATCTCGATCTGAGGCTGGTGCAGTCCTTCGTCGTCGTCGCTGAGCACCGGCACTTCGGCCGTGCGGCAGAGGTGCTGCACACGACTCAGCCGTCTTTGAGCCGTCAGATCCGGAGACTTGAACACCAGCTCGATGCCCGGCTGCTCGACCGCACGACGCACGGCACCCGTCTGTCCGAGGCCGGCGAGGTCTTCCTCCCCCTGGCCACCCGGCTGCTGCGCTCGGCAGGCCAAGCCGTGGCCCGCACCAGGGCCGCCTCGCGGCCCCAGACCATCATCATCGGCTACACCCGTGGTCTGCTCATCACCGCCGCCGTACGCGCGTTGCGAAAGGCAGAACCCGAGGCAGAGGTGAAGACCCGCCTCCTTGCGTGGAACGACTCGCGATCAGCGCTTCTGGATCATCGAGTCGACGCGGTCGTGACGCGGCTGCCATTCGTCACCGACCAGCTCCACGTCACGGTCCTGCACGACGAGCCCCGCGTCTTGGTCGTACCACTCGACCACCCTCTCGTCGGCCGCGAGTCGGTCACGCTCGACGACGTGGCCAACGAGCCGATCCCCCACGTCCGGCAAGCAGATCCACTGCTGAACGCCTACTGGCGCATGGATCCTCGCCCCGACGGGCGCCCCGCACCGGACGGTCCGCTCGTCGAGGACCTCGAGGACAAGCACGAGCTCATCGCCGCGGGACAGGCAGTGGCCATCGGTCCACCGCTCGACCACGCAACGGGCCTGCACCCCGGCCTGACCACCATCGCGCTCCGCGATGTCGAACCGGCCCAGGTCGTTATCGCTACGCGCACCAGCGACCGGAGGCGCCTGGTCTCCGCTTTCCGCGAACACGCCGAAGCC
>JASLAV010000601.1 GCA_030146905.1 Lentzea sp.
CGCCGCCGTCTCGACGGGTGCCGAGAACGTCCGCATCCCCGCCCGCGGTGGCCTGGCGCACGCGCGGGGCATGATCCGCAAGATCGCCGAGATCGACCGGGCGCCGGAGGGCACGCGCGGCGACCTGGCCGCGTTGCTGGAGCAGCTGCGCAGGCCTCCGCGTCGGCGCGGCCTGATCGTGGTGATGTCCGACTTCCTCGGCGGCATGGAGTGGCAGCGGCCGCTCAGGGCGTTGTCCGCGCGGCACGACATCGTCGCCATCGAGATCGTCGACCCGCGTGACGTCGACCTGCCGGAGGTCGGCACCGTCGTGCTGTCCGACCCGGAGTCGGGGCGGCAGCGCGAGGTGACCGCGTCCGCGTTGCTGCGCAAGGAGTTCAACGCCGCGGCCGCGGAACACCGGGGCGAGGTCGCGGCGGGGCTGCGGCGCGCCGGCGCCGGGCACCTGGTGCTGCGGACCGACTCCGACTGGATCGCGGACACGGTTCGTTTCGTGGTGGCGCGCAAGCGCCGCTGGTCTGGGGGTGTCGCATGAGCTTTTCGAACTTCGTCGCCCCGTGGTGGTTCCTGCTGCTGGTCGCCGTGGCGCTGCTCACCGCCGGGTACGTCCTGGCGCAGCGCATGCGGCGCAAGCGGGTGCTGCGGTTCACGAACCTGGAGCTGCTGGAGAAGGTCGCGCCCAAGCGGGAACGCTGGTCGCGCCACGTCCCGGCGGCGTTCCTGCTGGCGGCGCTCGCGCTGCTGACGGTCGCACTGGCCGGGCCGACCTCCGAGCAACGCGTGCCGCGCAACCGGGCCACCGTGATGCTCGTGGTCGACGTGTCGCTGTCGATGAAGGCGACGGACGTCAAGCCGTCGCGCCTGGAAGCGGCGCAGGTGGCGGCCAAGTCGTTCGCCGAGGGCCTCACGCCGGGCATCAACCTCGGCCTGATCTCGTTCGCCGGATCCGCCACCGTGCTGGTCGCGCCGACGACGGACCGCGCGGCGGTCTCCCAGTCGATCGACGGGCTCAAGCTCGCCCAGTCGACCGCGACCGGTGACGCGCTGGTGGCCGCGATGGCGTCGATCGACTCGTTCGGCAAGGTCGTCGGCGGCGCCGAGGGCCCCCCGCCCGCCCGCATCGTGCTGATGACGGACGGCAAGGAGACCGTCGGCACCCGCAAGGCGTTCGACGCCGCCGAGGACGCGAAGAAGGCCGGGATCCCGATCTCCACGATCTCCTTCGGCACCGAGGAGGGCGTGGTCGACATCGAGGGCCGGCAGCAGTCGGTGCCGGTCGACGACGACTCCATGAAGGAGATCGCGAAGATCTCCGGCGGCGAGTTCTTCAAGGCGGCCTCCGCCGAGGAGCTGCGCCGCGTCTACGACACGCTCGGCGAGCAGATCGGCTACGAGAAGAAGCAGGCGGATGCGTCGAAGCCCTGGTTGTTGCTGGGGACGATCACGACGATGATCGCGGCCGCCGCCGCGTTGCTGCTGGGGCAGCGACTGCCCTAGGCCCTGCCGTAGATCAGCTCGACCACGCCCGCCTTGAACGCCCTGGTGCTCTTGAGCGCCAGGGCGGTCGGCTTCCTGAAGTACGGCGTGCCCCGGCCGATCGCGACCGGGTTCAGGTAGAGCCGGATCTCGTCGATCAGGTCGTGCTCGAAGAACGACCCCGCCAGCTGGGCGCCGCCGACCATGCTGTCACCGGGCAGCGCCCTGACCTCGTCCGGCACGACCTCGCGCTTGACCGTGGTGTTCCACGCGGTGGTCTCCAGCGTCCGCGAGTAGACGATCTTGGGCATGTCCCGCCAGATCCGGCCGAAGTCGTGCATCGGCTGCGGCCACTCGGGGTGCTCGTCGGTGTGCGGCCAGGCTTCGAGCATCGTCTCGTGGTTGCGGCGCCCGTCGATGAACCTGTCCATCCGCGCGAGCTCGGAGTTGAAGTGCTCGTGCAGCTCGTCGTCGACGACGTGCCAGCCGATGTCGTGATCGGGCCCTTCGAAGAACCCGTCCAGTGAGACCGCCGCCATCGTGATGATCATCCGTGAAGCCTCCGGTACTCCGCTGCCGCGCCGGGGTGCAGGGGCACCCCGCCCGTGTCGATGAGACTGCGCACGTCGAGGTACTGGGTACCGAGCGCCTGCTGCGGCACGAGCTCCGCCGCCTTGCCCACGAGCAGGCGCACGACGGCGCTCGCGTAATCGTCGCTCATGTCCGGCCGGCACACCATCAGGTTCGGCGTGCCGATCGTCGGGACGTCGACGGGCGAGCCGTACACGCCCGTGCGGATCTCCACGCGTTCGTAGACCTTGCCGTGGTCCTGGCGCAGTTTCGGCAGGAAGCCGTCCAGCGGCAGGAGCCTGATCCCGCTGGCCTTGTCGAGCTCCGGCGTCGGAACCCCGCCCGACCACAGCAGTGCCGCGATCTCGCCCGCCTTCAGCGCGTCGATGGCGTTGCGCAACGGGTAGTGCTCCTCCCGCACGCCCATGGCCAGCCGTAAGCCCTGCAGCGCGGCGCCGGAACCGGCCGCGCCGAGCGACACCGGTTCACCGGCCAGGTCGGCCGCTGACCGGTACGGCGAGTCCCGCAGCACGACGAGTTGCAGGTAGTTCTCGTAGACGCGGCCGAGCGCGACCAGCCCGGACTCCATGTGCGCGCTGTCGCTCAACGTCAGCGCGAGGTCGGCGGTGCCTTCACGGAGGTGCCGGAGGTTGTCGGCACTGCCGCCGGTCTCGACGGGGGTGATCGTCAACGGACCGGTGGCCAGGCGGGAGAACAGCGCGGCGAAGTCGTTGTAGAAACCGCCGGGCTCCCCGCCCGCGATCCTGAGCGTGCCGGTGGGGTCACTCGTTCCGCACGCGGTCAGCAGGAGGGTTCCGAGCAGGAACGTCCGGCGCTTCACAGCAGCGGCTCCTTCGGCAGCCCGACCGTGACGACGAGCCCGTTGTCGCTGCGCAGCTCCAGCTTTCCGCCGTGCGCCGTGACGATCCGTTCGGCGATGGCGAGGCCGAGACCGGTGCCGCGCTGCGAGTCGTCGCCGCGCCAGAAGCGTTCGGTGGCGCGGTCGAGGTCCTCTTCGGACAGACCGGGACCGTTGTCCCGCACGGTCAGCGTCGCCCTGTCGCACACGACGGTGACCTCGGACCCGCCGTACTTGATGGCGTTGTCCAGAAGCACGTCCAGCACCTGCGCGAGGTCCGACACCGAGCACCGCACCAGGCCGGGCGCCCGGTCGTCGACGGTGATCGTGACGCCGGCGGAACGGGCCGCCGCACGCCACGCGTCGACCCTGTCGTGCGCCACGACCTGGAGGTCGGCGAGCTCGGGTTCGACGCCGCCAGCGGCGCGTTCGGTGGCGGTGCTCTCGGCCGAGGCCAGGGCGAGCAGACCGTCGAGCAACGACTCCAGCCGTTCGACCTCGGTGAGCAGCGAGCCGTTGGACGGCAGCATGTCCACGCGCAACCGCAGGGCGGCCATGGGGTTGCGCAGCTGGTGCGAGGCGTCGGCGATGAGCCGTCGTTGCTGGTCGGCGGCTTCGGCGACGGCGTCGGACATGCGGTTGAACGACTCGGACAACGCCCGCAGCTCGGCCGGCCCCGCGGTGTCGGCCACGTGCGTGCGCCGCTGCCCCTCCGCGACCGCGCGGACGCCGCGGTCGAGCTCCTTGAGGGGCCGCAGCAGCCACCGGGCGACGACGAGGGCCAGCAGCACGCACGCGCACGCCGCGAGCAAGGCGCCTGCCAGCACCAACGCCCACCGCCGCGCGACGTCCACGGCCGCGACCTGGGTCGACGCCCGCAGGACGACGGCGCCCGCGACCTTCGTGCCGGTGCCGACGGGACGGGCGAACAGCACGTCGCCGCCGCTCCAGGGCAGCACGGTCGGCACGGGGGCGGCGGGCTGGTTGCGCAGGGCCGCGTCGATCTGCGCGGACACGTCGGCCGCCGTCATGCCCGACTCGACGACCGGGGTGCCGGACGCGTCGACGACCACGACCTCCTCGCCGTAGACGTCGGCGTAGCGCTCCGCCTCGGACACCACGACGTCGGCGGGCAGCGTGGCGAACCGGTCGAGGTCCGCGGTGCGGCTGATCACGAACTGCTGGGTGCGTTCCGACGCCGTGCTCATCAGCAGCGGGAAGGCGAACGCGGTGACGGCCGAGAGCGAGAACAGCAGCAGCACCAACAGAAGCCGTTGCCGCATCTACTCACCGAGCCGGTAGCCGAAACCGCGGATCGTGTGCAGCAGACCTGGCCGGTCGAGCTTGGCGCGCAGCTGCGTGAGGTGCACGTCGAGGGTCCGCGACACCGCCACGAAGGCGTTGCCCCACACCTCGTCCATCAGCTGCTGACGGCTCACCGCCGTGCCCGGCCGACGCGCCAGCACCGCGAGCACGTCGAATTCCTTGGTGGTCAACGAGATCTCGCGCCCGCCGACCACGACCTGACGGCCCTGCAGGTCGATCTCCACATCGGACACCTTCACGACGTCGCCGGACTCCTGCGACCGGGCGGCGCTGCGCCGTGCCACCGCGTCGATGCGGGCCAGCAGCTCGGCCAGCCGCACGGGCTTGACCAGGTAGTCGTCAGCGCCCAGCCGCAGCCCGCGCACCACCGTGCGCTCGTCGCCGCGCGCGGTCAGCACGAGCACCGGCACCGGGTCGATCTTGCGGAGCTTGCGCAGCACCTCCAGGCCGTCCTGGTCGGGCAGGCCGAGGTCGAGCAGCACCACGTCGGCGTCGCGGTGGGCGATCAGCGCGTCGGCGCCCCTGCGCACACGGGTGGGCCGGTGGCCGTTCGCCCGCAGCGCTTCCACCAGGGCGTCGGCGACACCGTCGTCGTCTTCGACCAACAGCACCCGCATCCGAGAAGTATCGCCCCAGATGGTCGTTTCCGGTGCATGTCGACGCGCCTAAGTGAGTGTAAAGAAGAGAATCCCCAGGTTGTGACGTGTCTGCCCGCGTGGAGATCGTGTCGGGCATGACAGTCGCACAGCAGAAGGGCACCGAACGCCGCGTGGTGGCGAACGTGCTGCGTGGATCGGTCGGCAACCTCATCGAGTGGTACGACTGGTACGCCTACACCGCGTTCAGCATCTACTTCGCCGCCGCGTTCTTCCCGAAGGGCGACCAGACCGCGCAGCTGCTCAACACCGCCGCCGTGTTCGCGGTCGGTTTCCTGATGCGGCCGCTGGGCGGCTGGCTGCTCGGCCGGTACGCGGACCGCCACGGGCGCAGGGCGGCGCTGACGTTGTCGGTCACGTTGATGGCGCTGGGCTCGTTGATCATCGCGCTGACGCCGTCGTACGCCACCATCGGCGTGGCGGCACCGGTTCTGCTGGTGCTCGCACGTCTGCTGCAGGGGTTGTCCGTCGGCGGCGAGTACGCGACCTCGGCGACCTACCTGTCCGAAGTGGCCTCTCCCGCGCGCCGCGGTTTCTACTCCAGCTTCCAGTACGTGACGCTGACGGCGGGCCAGCTCGTCGCGCTCGGCGTGCAGATCGTGCTGCAGCAGTTCCTGTCCAGGGCCGAGATGGGGGAGTGGGGCTGGCGGATCGCGTTCGTCATCGGTGCGACCGGTGCGATCGTCGTGATGCGGCTGCGGCGCGGCATGGACGAGTCGGAGAGCTTCGAGAAGCAGAAGGACGACCCGGGCAAGGGCACCTTCAAGGCGTTGCTGCGGCACCCGAAGGAGTGCCTGCTCGTCGTCGGCCTGACCCTGGGCGGCACGGTCGCGTTCTACACGTACACGACCTACCTGCAGAAGTTCATGGTGAACACCAGCAAGATCGACGCCGCGACGGTCAGCTGGATCAACTTCGCCGCACTGCTGGTGTTCGTGGTGCTGCAGCCCGTCGCGGGCGCGCTGTCCGACCGGATCGGCCGCCGTCCGCTGCTGCTCGGGTTCGGCGTGCTCGGCACGCTGGCCACCGTGCCGCTGCTGTCGGCGCTCGCGAGGACCTCCGAGGCGTTCCCGGCGTTCCTGCTGATGCTCGGCGGGCTGGTGATCGTCACCGGGTACACGTCGATCAACGCGATCGTGAAGGCCGAGCTGTTCCCGACGAACATCAGGGCACTGGGGGTGGGTCTGCCGTACGCGCTGACCGTGGCGATCTTCGGTGGCACCGCCGAGTACGTGGCGCTGTGGTTCAAGCAGGCCGGTATGGAATCGGTGTTCTTCTACTACGTCGCCGGGTGCGTGCTGATCTCGTTGCTGGTGTACGGGTTCATGCGCGAGACCTCGAAGGACTCGGTCCTGGACCGCGACTGAAGCCACGGGGAGGGCGGTCGTGCGGCGACCGCCCTCCCCGTCCTAGCAGCGCAGGTCGGTGGTGGCGTTCTCCCAGTAGTCGCTGTCGACCGACTGGATCGAGCCCTTGGCGAACGTGCACACGCTCAGCGTGCTCGCGCCGGACGACCACACCTCGCGCTGGCCCTTCGAGCCGCTGACCTGGTCGCGAGCCGCTTGGCCTTCCTTGGTCCACACGCCCGTGTACACGTGGAAGTCGCGCTTGTGCGACGACAGCCACGAGTCCCACACGTAGGTGTAGGCCCAGTTCCTGCCGCAGCCCTTGAACTGCTTGACCGACGCGATGGTCGCCGAGCCGAGCTTGATGTACGCGGTGGAGCCGATCTGCGTCACGCCACTCGTGCACTTCGGGTTGTACTCGGCCTGTGCCGTACCGGTGAAGGTCATCGCGACGGCTGCGGCGGCCAGGACGGCCGCGCTCAGCTTCTTCATGCTCAGCAACGCTCCTCGGTGAACCCCGCGCCGCCGACGGAGACCGTGCCGTACGCCATCGTGCAGTACTGCAGCGTGTTCGCGCCGCGCGACCACACCTCCTGCTGGCCGCGTGCACCGCTGTTGCCGTCGATCTCGCCGTCGCCCCTGGTGATGGCGACGGTCGCCACAAAACTGCTGTGACCCGCCTTCCAGGAGTCCCAGACGTAGACGTAGCCCCAGTTCTTGCCGCAGCCCTTGAACTGCTTGACCGACGCGACGGTGGCGCTGCCGCTCTTGACGTACTTGGTGGCACCGATCTGGGTGACCCCGCTGGGGCACTTCGGGTTCGTCTCGGCGTGCGCGACGCCGGTGAAGGTCATCCCGGCGGCCGCCGCGGCCAGTGCGACCGCGCTCAGCTTCCGCATGTCAGCAGCGCTCCTCGGTCTCGGCGCCGCCGCTGTAGGAGGAGGCCACGATGGAGCCGTACCCCTTGGTGCACTTGCTCAGCGTGTCCGTGCCGTAGGACCACAGCTCCTGCTTGTTCTCCGCGCGGTTGTACCCGCTCGGGAACTCGGCGCCGCGGATCTGGACGCCGGCGAAGATGCTGTAGGTCCTGTGGTTGGCGCGCCACGAGTCCCAGACGTAGATGTAGCCCCAGTTCTTGTTGCAACCCTTGAACTGCTTGACCGAGGCGATGGTCGCGCTGCCGCTCTTGATGTACTTGGTGGCACCGATCTGGGTGACGCCGGAGCACGACGGGTTCGTCTCGGCCTGCGCGGACCCCGTGAAGGTCATCGCGATCGCCGCTGCCGCCAGCACGGCGGCACCAATCCTCTTCTGCATGCCCACGACGATGAGCGCACCCGGTTAGTCAGCGGTAAATCACACCCAGGCGGGCCGCGAGGGCGCTGGCCAGGTGCACCGGCTCGCGCTCGGTCGTGTGGCGGATCTGCGTGCGGCAGCTGAACCCGTCCGCGATCACCAGCGCGTCCTCGTTCGCCCGCAGAGCGGGCAGGAGGTCCTGTTCGGCGCACGCGATCGACACGTCGTAGTGGCCGCGCTCGAAACCGAAGTTGCCCGCCAGGCCGCAGCAGCCCTCGACGACCTCCGGTTTCAGGCCCGCCTTGGCCATCGCCTCGCGATCGGGGGTGAAGCCCAGCTCCGCGTACTGGTGGCAGTGGGTCTGCACGACGGCTTCGCGTGCGCCGTCCAGTTGCGGCAGTTCCGGCGCGACGTGCTCGGCGAACGTGCGGGTGGCCTTCGCGAGCGCGTGCACGGCGGGCTCGTCCGACAGCTTCGGGGCCTCGACGCGCAGGAACGCCGTGCAGCTCGGCTCCAGGCCGACCACCGGAACGCCCCGGCGCGTCCACGGGCTCAGCACCCGCGCGGTCCGTTCGACGACCCTGCGGGCCTTGGCCAGCTGGCCGGTCGAGTGCCACGTCAGTCCACAGCAGACGTTCGCGGACGGGACCTCGACCCGGTTGCCCAGGTGCGCCAGCACCGCCGCGGCGTCGAGGCCGATGCCCGGCTCGAAGAAGTTCGTGAACGTGTCGGGGAACAGCAGCACCGGATCACCGCTGCCGAGCGGGTGTAGCTGGCGGACCAGGGGAGTGACCGGGAGCGGCAACGAGCGCTGCGGCGTGATCCCCGCGAGCCTGCCGAACACGGCCGTGAACCGGTTGAGCAGCCCGTACTTCAGCCACGTCGGCAGCCAGCCCATCGCGTAGTGCGACCGCGGCCTGATCCGCCCCCGGTAGTGCTCCTGCAGGAACTCCGCCTTGTAGCTCGCCATGTCCACGTCGACGGGGCAGTCGCGCTTGCACCCCTTGCAGCCCAGGCAGAGGTCCAGCGCCTCCGCCACCTCCCGCGACCTCCAGCCGCCCTTGACCACGTCACCGTTGAGCATCTCGAACAGCAGGTGCGCACGGCCGCGCGTGGAGTGCTTCTCCTCCTTGGTGACGCGGTAGCTCGGGCACATCACACCGCCCTTGGTGTTCAGGCACTTGCCGACGCCGACGCAGCGCCTCGTGTCGTTCGCGAACTCCGCCCTGGTCGGAATGCGCGGGGGCGCGACGAGGATCCGCAGGTCGTCGTCGAGCTTCACCGGGTCGACGATCCGGCCGGGGTTGAGCAGGTTCGCCGGGTCGAACGCGTGCTTGAACTGCCGGAACGCCTCGATCGCCGCGGGCGGGTACATCCGGCTGAGCAGCTCGGACCGCGCCTGGCCGTCGCCGTGCTCGCCGGACAGGCTCCCGCCGTGGCTCACGACCAGGTCGGCCGCGTCCTGCAGGAACTCGCGGTACCCGTGGGCGAGGTCGAAGTCGATCCGGACGTGCAGGCAGCCCTCGCCGTAGTGGCCGTAGGTGATGCCACGACGGCCGTGCGCGGACAGCAGCTGGTCGAACTCGCGCAGGTAGGCGCCGAGGCGCTCCGGCGGGACGGCCGCGTCCTCCCAGCCCGACCAGGCCTCGCTGCCGTCGGCCATCCTCGTGGCGAGACCGGCGCCGTCCTCGCGGATCCGCCACAGCGCCCGCTGGTGCGCGGGGTCGTGGATGATCATCGAGTTCCCGGTGAGCGAAGCGACGCGTTCCGGGTGGTCCTCGACCTCGACGAACAGCCAGCTGCGGCCCTCCGGCAGGTCGGGCCGCACCGGCACGCTGCGCACCAGCGCCTCGTTCAGGCCCTCGATCGCGAGCGCGTCCTCGATCTGCGTGACGTGGTCGGCGGCGTCGTAGGTGTCCGCGAAGCCGAGCACGACCAGCACGCGGCGCTCGGGCCTGCGCACGAGCTTCAGCTCGGCGCCCAGCACCACCACGCACGTGCCCTCGGTGCCGACCAGCTGCTGGGTGAGCGTCGGTGCGTCCAGCGCGTACCCGCTGACCCTGCGTGCCAGCCGCGGGAACCACGCCGGGTCGGACGACGGCAGGGCGAGCTCGGGCGGGTTCGTGGTGTCGAACGTGCGGCCGTCGGCGGTGAGCACGCGCAGGTTCGCGACGTTCTCGCTGGTCTTGCCCCACTTCACCGAGTGCGCGCCACAGGCGTTGTTGCCGATCATCCCGCCGATCGTGCAGCGCGAGTGCGTGGACGGGTCCGGCCCGAACAGGTACTCGCCCGCCTGGGAGTTCACCTGGTCCAGCACCGCGCCCGGCTGCACGAACGCCCTGTCGCCCGAGATCTCGAACGCGGTCAGGTACCGGCTGAAGTCGATCACCAGGCCGGTGCCGCACGCGTTGCCCGCGACGGACGTCCCCGCACCGCGGCTGGTGATCGGCACGCGGTGGTGCGCGGCGATCCCGACGGCCGCCACCACGGCGTCCGTCGTGCGTGGACGGACGACCACCCGCGGCACGTGCCGGTAGTTCGACGCGTCCGCCGAGTACAGGGCACGGCTCGCGGGGTCGTCCAGGACGTCGCCGTCCACGTCGCGGCGAAGCTGATCGAGAAAGGCCCGCATCACCCGATCATGCCCGGCCGGATGTGACATGGCTCCGCCGATGCCGGACTACCTGCCGGTAGCCGATAGCCTCACCCGGTCAACCAGCAGCGATCGCAGGGAGAGCTAGTGAGTCGGTCCGTTCTGGTCACCGGAGGCAACCGCGGCATCGGCCTCGCCATCGCGCGGGCGTTCGCGGCGCAGGGCGACAAGGTCGCGGTGACCCACCGCGGGTCCGGCGCTCCGGAAGGCCTGCTCGGCGTCAAGTGCGACGTGACGAACTCCGCGGAGATCGACGCCGCGTTCACCGAGGTCGAGGCCGCGCACGGTCCGGTCGAGGTGCTCGTCTGCAACGCCGGCATGACGCAGGACACGCTGCTGCTGCGCATGAGCGAGGAGCAGTTCACCTCGGTCGTCGACGCGAACCTGACCGGCGCGTTCCGGTTCGCCCAGCGCGCCTCCCGCGGCATGCTGCGCAAGAAGTTCGGCCGCATCGTCTTCATCTCGTCGGTCGTGGGCCTCACCGGCGGCGCCGGCCAGGTCAACTACGCGGCGTCCAAGGCGGGCATGGTCGGCATGGCGCGCTCGATCGCGCTGGAGCTGGGCTCGCGCAACATCACCGCGAACGTCGTCACGCCCGGCTTCATCACCACGGACATGACCGCCGAGCTGCCGGAGGCCGTCCGCGAGGCCGCGCTCAAGCAGATCCCCGCCGGTCGTTACGGTGCGGCGGACGAGATCGCGCGCGCCGTCACGTTCCTCGCGGCCGACGAGGCGGGTTACATCAACGGTGCCGTGCTGCCGGTCGACGGCGGCCTCGGCATGGGCCACTGAGCTTCTCGACGACCGCTGTTCGTACCGAGTTCTTCTTTCTGGGAAAGGGTTGGATCAAGTGACCGGACTGCTCGAAGGCAAGCGACTGCTGATCACCGGTGTGATCACCGACGCGTCGATCGCCTTCCACGTCGCACGCGTCGCCCAGGAACAGGGCGCCGAGGTCGTGCTGACCGGGTTCGGCCGGATGAGCCTCGTGCAGCGCATCGCCCAGCGCCTGCCCAAGCCCGCGCCCGTGGTCGAGCTCGACGTGCAGAACCAGGAGCACCTGGACACGCTGGCCGAGCGCGTCGGTGAGCACGTCGACGGCCTCGACGGCGTCGTGCACGCCATCGGCTTCGCCCCGCAGAGCTGCCTCGGCGCACCGTTCATGGACGCGCCGTGGGAGGACGTCTCGGTCGCGATGCACGTGTCGGCGTACTCGTACAAGGCGCTCGTGCAGGCCGTCCGCCCGATGCTGTCGCACGGCTCGTCCGTCGTCGGCCTCGACTTCGACGCCCGCCAGGCGTGGCCCGCCTACAACTGGATGGGCGCGGCGAAGGCTGCGTTCGAGTCGATCAACCGCTACATGGCGCGCGACCTCGGCCCCGACGGCATCCGCGTGAACCTGATCTCGGCCGGCCCGGTGCGCACGATGGCCGCGAAGTCCATCCCCGGCTTCGGCGAGCTGGAGAAGATGTGGGGCGAGAAGGCGCCGCTGTCGTGGGACGTCGACGACCCCACGCCGGTCGCGAAGTCGGTGTGCGGCCTGCTCTCCGACTGGTTCCCGGCCACCACGGGGTCGATGGTGTTCGTCGACGGCGGCGTGCACTTCCTCGGTCTCTGAGGTCACATCTGTTCGTCGTGTGAGGGGTTCGGGCGTCTGATTTGATGGAGCGGTGAGTTTCGATGCGCTGCTCTGGCTGTCGTTCGGCGGCCCAGAAGGTCCTGAGGACGTCCGCCCCTTCCTGGAGAACGTGGTTCGCGGACGTGGCGTGCCGCCGGAGCGGCTGGACGAGGTCGAGGCCCACTACCAGCACTTCGGCGGCGTGTCGCCGATCAACCGCCTGAACCTCGACGCCATCGAGGCCGTGCGCGGCACCGGTTTCGACCTGCCGATCTACTTCGGCAACCGCAACTGGCACCCGATGGTCGAGGACACCGTCGCGCGGATGAAGGCCGACGGCGTCCGCCGCGCGCTGGTGTTCCCCACGAGCGCCTACGGCGG
>JASLAV010000605.1 GCA_030146905.1 Lentzea sp.
GGCGACTTCGAAAGCAGGTGACTACGCGATCGCGCCCGGCGGGAGCTTCAGCTTGAACGGCAAGGTGGTCACGACGGCCAGGTCGGACGCGGTCGCCTTCATGAGCATCGGAGCGTTGCGAGCGCCGGGTTCCGGGAGGTCCAGGAGGCGGTCCACTGCCTCGGCCAACGGGCCCTCGTAGATCCACACGGCCTGGGCGGGGCGGGCCGAGTCGCGAACCGCGGGCAGACGGCCCGCGCGTGCCTCGGTCTCCGACCAGAACAGGATCGAGTCGATGAACCCTCTGCGCTGCTTGAACGCCATGATGCGGTCGAGCTGCCCGGCGTCGTCCCTCAGGTGGAGGAACTGAAATCCGTTCTCGCGCAGCTCGATGACCTTGCTCAGTGCGTGGTCCATGGCGCACCTACCCCTGTGGGGTCACCTTTGGGGTGACCGTTCAGTCATACGACCCGAAAGGATCGTACGGTAAGTCGTTGTTCGTCGTAAGGCGTAGTCCGAAAGAGTTATCTCAATTGGTCGAGGCTTGTGGCTCAGGGTAATCGCTCCCCTTCCTAGGTGGGGAAACGGCCAGGACGGCCACTACGGTTCGCGTCAGGAACGCCAAACCGCCCAATGTGACTAACGTCACGCTAATCCACATGTGTCACCTCCGAGTGGGGGGACCTACACCCGACTAGACGTGTAGCACTGTCGTGCGGTTGCAAACCACAGCGACTCGCGTTCTTCACAGAACTCCTGCGAGAGATCTCACGGCTCCGTCAAACGACGTCGGTACGACGAGCACCTGTGCGACGATCGGCTCTCACCAGTTCGTGCTGATCAAGGGCGGTTCGAGGATGTTCGTTCGCCGGGTTGCGGTCGTCGGGGCCGGGTACGTCGGGCTCACGTCGGCCGCCTGCCTCGCGTCGCTGGGGCACCACGTCGTCTGCGCGGACATCGACGAGAAGAAGGTCGAACAGCTCCGCAGGGCCGAGGTCCAGATCTTCGAGCCGGGCCTCACCGAGCTGGTCCAGGAAGGGCTCGCCGCCGGGCGCCTGGAGTTCGTCGTCGGTGTGCGCAACGCCGTGCGGGACGCCGAGGTCGTCTTCCTCTGCGTGCCGACGCCGATGGGCGAGGGCGGCGCGGCCGACCTCAAGGCCGTCGAAGCCGCCGTCGCCGAGATGAAGGGCCTGCTCGCACCCGGCACGGTCGTGGTCAACAAGTCCACGGTCCCGGTCGGCACGGCGTCGCGCGTCCTGGAGCTCCTCGAACGCGATGACGTGTTCGTCGCGAGCAACCCGGAGTTCCTGCGCGAGGGGAGCGCGGTCAAGGACTTCATGCACCCCGACCGGATCGTCGTCGGCTCCGACGCGCAGAACGCCGCCGAGCGCGTCAGCGCCCTCTACGCCCGCCTGGGCGCGCCGACGGTCCTCATGGACGCCGCCAGCGCCGAGCTCGTGAAGTACAGCGCCAACTGCTTCCTCGCCATGAAGCTCAGCTACGTCAACGCCATGGCCGAGCTGTGCGAGCGGCTCGGCGCGGACATCGCGAACGTCACCGAGGGCATGGGCTTCGACCAGCGCATCGGGCAGTCGTTCCTGCAACCCGGTCCCGGCTGGGGCGGGTCCTGCCTGCCGAAGGACACGCACGCGCTGCTGCAGATCGCCGAGGCGGCCGGTCACGACTTCGAGCTGCTCAGCGCCACGATCAACACCAACGAGAAGCAGAGCCGGCTGATCATCAGCAAGATCGCCGGTGCGGTCGGCGGCGACCTGACGGGCAAGAAGCTCGGGCTGCTCGGCCTCGCGTTCAAGGCCGGCACGAACGACCTGCGCGACTCGCCGGCGTTGAAGATCGCGAAGATGCTCAGGGCGGAAGGTGCCGAGCTGGTCGCCTACGACCCGGCGATCACGCAGGCCGTCGACGGCGTCACCGACGACGTGACCGTGGTGGACGACGTGCAGCAGGCCGCGAAGGACGCGAACGCCCTCGTCGTGCTGACCGAGTGGCCCCAGTTCCGCTCGCTCGACTGGGCGGCGCTCGCCGGGACGATGACCGGGCAGGTCGTGGTGGACACCCGCAACCTGCTCGACGTCGACGTCCTGACGCGCGCCGGCCTCACGTCACACGGAGTCGGTCGATAGAGCGGCGTTCGCGGCGAACCACTCGATCGTCTTCGCCAGGCCGTCGCGCAGGTCGACCTCCGGCTGCCAGCCCAGCAACGCCCGCGCGCGGCTGATGTCCGGCTTGCGCTGGGTCGGGTCGTCGGTCGGCAGGTCCGAGTACTCCAGGCTGACGGAGACGCCGGTCAGGTCGCCGACGATCTGCGCCAGCTCCAGGACGGTGATCTCCTGCGGGTTGCCGAGGTTGACCGGGCCGAGCTCGCCCTTGAGGTCCGCCAGCGCGAGGATGCCGCGGACCAGGTCACCGACGTAGCAGAAGCTGCGGGTCTGCTTGCCGGTGCCGTAGACGGTCAACGGCTTGCCGCTGAGCGCCTGGTGCACGAAGTTCGAGACCACACGGCCGTCCGTCGCGTGTAGACGCGGACCGTAGGTGTTGAAGATGCGCACGACACCGACGTCGAGCAGGCCCAGGCGGTGGTACGCGCCGAGCAAGGCCTCCGCGTAGCGCTTCGACTCGTCGTAGACGCTGCGCGGGCCGATCGGGTTGACGTTGCCCCAGTACTCCTCCGGCTGCGGGTGCACCTGGGGCTCGCCGTAGACCTCGCTGGTCGACGCCTGGATCAGGCGCGCGCCCTTCTCGATCGCCAGCTCGGCGACCTTCTTCATGCCGGTCGAACCGACCTCCAGCGTCTCCAGCGGGCGCTCGAGGAACCTCGGCGGCGAGGCGGGCGAGGCGAAGTTCAGCACGAGGTCGACGGGGC
Organism: Lentzea sp.; assembly: GCA_030146905.1. The sequence goes on from JASLAV010000605.1 coordinate 2,864, forward strand.
CCTCGACGGTCCAGTCACCGCAGATGTCCGCCTCGACGAACTCGAAGCGCGACTCGTCCGCGTACCTCGTGACGTTCTCCGTGAGCCCGGAGGAGAAGTCGTCCACGACCACGACCGACCAGCCGCGGTCGAGCACCGCGTCCACCAGGTGCGATCCGATGAACCCCGCGCCACCGGTGACCACTGCGCGCATGGCGTGAACCACCCTCTCCCCCAGGACCAAAGACACGAACGAGTGAAACCTAGGCTACGAAACGTCCACGCCTAGGCGTTTTGCGCCTCCCAGTTGCTGAGCCACACATCACGCGCCTCGCGTTCGCTGCGGATGGAGGACAGCCAATCACCGAGTGCGTCGTCCTGCAGTTCGAGCGCACCGGACATCAGGCGCGGGCAGCTCTCCCTGACGGCGTCGAAGCCCGCGTCCTGGGAGATGTTGGTGAGGCTCAGCATCGAGGTCGCCGACTGCCGGTAGCGGCCCACGACCGTCTGCACGTGTGCCGCGTGCCCACCGCTTTCCGCGATGCGGCACCACAGCTCGTAGTCCTCCCACCCGTGCAGGCGGCGGTCGAGCGTGTAGCCCTCCAGCTTCTCCAGCGTCGTGGCCTTGATCAACGCCATCGCGTCGATGTAGTTGCCGTAGCGCAGCCGCCACGGCTCCCACGGCCACACGCCCATGAGACCGACGGGGCCGGTCGAGTCGAACCGCTGCAGCACGCCGAAGGCGAACGACGCGTCCGGATCGGCGTCGATCGCGGCCACCAGGCGCTCCAGGCCGGTCGGCACGATCGCGTTGTCCGAGTCGAGCACGAACACGAGCTCACCGCGCGCGTGCCGGAACGCCTCGTTGCGCGAGCGCGGCAGACCGCGGTTGACCGGGTGCCGCACCAGCGTCATCGGGACGTGCGGGCTCTTGTCCATCCACTCGCGCACGGTCGCGTTCGAACCGTCGGTGGAGCAGTCGTCGACGACGACGATCTCCAGGTCGCCGTACGTGCCGGATGCGGCGGACTCCAGCGCCTCCACGACGTACGGCTCGTGGTTGTACAGCGCCATGATCACCGAGACGCGCGGCGTGCGGCGGTCCCACGCGGGCGTGCGGTGGTCGATCACCGGCGTCGGGTCGATCGTCGTGTCCGTCGAGACGCGGCGGCGCAGGTCGATGATGTCGAGCCGGAGCTCGCGCATCGCCTGGCGCACGGCGTCGACGCTGTCGGTCTGGCGTTCCCAGGCCGGCGTGACCTTCTGCCGGAACGGCTGGGTGCGGCTCGGGCCCAGGCGCAGGCGGTGGCCGTCGTAGGTGCTGCGCAGGTCCTGCGCGACCGAGAGCAGCTTCTCGACGCCCGCGGAGAACGGGTTCTCCTTGATCAGCGCGTAGGCGTTGCGGCGCAACGTGTTCAGCCTGTCCTGGTCCTCCAGCAGCGACGCCAGCGCGTGCGGCAGCGACGACAGCGCGGAGAACACCAGGTGCTCGTTGTGCTTGAACGGCTCGGTGTGCAGCGAGGTCTCGGACAGCATCACCGCACCGCAGTGAGCGGCCTCCGCGGCGCGCAGCCACTCGAAGTACGGCTCGTCCGCCTGGTGGATGTTGACGAGGACCTTGGTGCCCGCCAGCAGTTCCCGCTTGCGGTCGCCCGTCACGAACGCGGCGTGGTCGCCGGTGTTCGGAGCCGCGTTGTCGGAGAGGATCAGGCGGCTGCGACGTGACCACAGCTGCCGGCCGATCTTCGAGAGAGCGTGCTCACGGCGTGGCGTCGCACAGCCCATGAAGAGGATGTCGAGCTCGTGGTCCTCCGCGTCCGGCTTGAACTTGTCCCAGGTGGGCGTCCAGCCGAACTGCAGGTGCTCCGCCGCGATGCCCTGGTCCCGGTAGCGCTTCACCGACAGGGTGCTGAAGTCGAACACCGCGCCGAGCTTGTGTCCGTAGTAGACGTTCGCGTCGAAGTGCGACGACGACGGCTGCTCGGCGGTGATGCCGATGCAGCGCTTGGCCAGCCGCGGGTCCTCGAGGAACTGCCCGCCCTCCAGCACCGCGTACTCGTGCGTGGGCAGCAGCACGAAGACGTCGTCCGGCTCGGTGTCCACGACGGACGTGACGACGTCGGCCGTCACGCCCAGGCGCGTCGCCTCGTCGACGATCGCCTCCGCCAGCTCGTGGAAGAACGCGTTCTGGAACCGCGACTGGACGACGCGCAGACGCAGGTCACGCATTGCGGCCGCCCTTGAGGGCACCGGTCGCCTTGCGCAGCGGGGCCGTGACGCGCCACGACGTCGAGCGCTCCAGGTCGTCGATCTTTTCCTGCAGCGTCGTGCGCCAGTGCAGGTGCTGGCGGATCTCCTCGTCCAGCCTGCGGTTGAGGCGGTCGTTGTCGCGCGCGTACTCGGCGAGCAACGTCGTGGCCTCGTCGAGCGCGGTGAGGCGGTCGGCCGCCTTGGCCAGCTCGCTGTACTCGTTCTTGAGGTCGTGCAGCTCCTGCGCGACCACGTACTCGCGGCGGCGCGACTCCTCGAGCTCGGCGAGCGCCTTGCCCAGCGCGTCCTCGAGACCGGTGGCGACCGACTCGGCGCGCTCGCGGGCCGCCTTCTGCTCGTCGGCGTACCGGAGGCTGCGCTCCAGCTGGTCGGTGGCAGGGTCGGCCTGCGTGACGACCTGGCTCAGCGGGTGGCGCGCGGTGCCGCCCTTCGCCTTGGTCCTCGTGGCGGCCGCGACCGCGGCCTGCAGGTGCTCGACCAGCGACTCCTCGGAGTACCGCTCCGCGACCCACGCGCGGTAGGTGCGGCGTTCCTCGATCGACGGCTCCTGCGCGAGCACCGCGGCCGCCTTCTCGACGATCGCGAGCACGTCGGCGTCCTCGACCGCGTGCGTGCCGGGCGCCTCGAACAGCTCGGCGCCACCGCCGGCCGGGTAGCCGATGACGACGCAGCCGGCGGAGAGCGCTTCCGCGACGGGCAGGCCGAAGCCCTCGTCCCTGCCGAGCGCGATGAACACCGACGCGTCCGCGAGCGCCTCCGCGACCTCCCGCTCGGTCACGTCGTCGAGCGAGACGACCTCGACGCCGGCGAACCGCTTGTCGTTGCGGAACAGCGCGGTCAGCACGGCGGCCTCGCGCGGGCGCTTGCGGGGGAGCAGCACGATCTTGCGCTTGCGCTCCTCCGCGAAGCGGTACAGCCCGGTGTCGATCACGTACGGCACCAGCTGGACCTTCAGCTTGGGGTGCAACGCCGTCAGCACGTCCACGCTCACCGCGGAACCGGCCCACACCTGCGGCGCGGGCTTCCACGCCGGGTAGTCGGTGCCGCTGAAGTTGTCGAACGTGTAGTAGTGGTTCTGGTTGTAGACGACCTTGCGCACGCCGGGGGCGGGGTCGAACCCGTCCAGCACCATCACCTCCGGCACGACCAGCACGTCGTCGGGGCCGAGCTCGCAGGTCTCCCCGCTGATGACCTGCGCGGACGACGAGAACCAGCCGACGTGGAACCCTTCGGCGAAGTGCCACACCTTGGCGTCGAAACCGGTGCGCGCGGCGAGCTCCGCGTGCCGGTACATGGCGCGCACGCCGCCGGACGGCTCAGCGACGTCCGGGACTACGTACACGACCTGGCGAGTCATGGTCGACATCAATCCCCTCGTGGGTCTGGCATAGCCTGTCGCCGTCGAACGGAGGACAAGCGGTGACGATCCTGGTTACCGGCGGTGCGGGCTACGTCGGCTCGCACGTCGTGCACGCACTGGCCGAAGCCGGGCGTGGTGTGGTCGTGGTGGACAACATGCGCACGGGCTCGCCCGAGGCCGTACCGTCCGGCACCCCCGTACACCCTATCGACGTCACCGACACCGCGAAGCTGGAACAGGTCATCCGGGACCACGGTGTGACGGCCTGCATCCACCTCGCCGGCCTGAAGAACCCCGGTGAGTCCATGAAGGACCCCGGCCTGTACTTCCACAACAACGCGACCGGCACGTTGTCCGTGCTGAACGCGCTGGTGTCCACGGGTGTCCGCGATCTGGTGTTCTCGTCGTCCTGTTCGGTCTACGGCGCCGCGGAGACGTTGCCGATCACCGAGGACAGCCCGTTGCAGCCCATCAGCCCTTACGGCCACAGCAAACTCGTGGGCGAGCGGATGATCGAGGCGTACGGGAACGCGCACGGCCTGCGCTGGATGTCGTTGCGCTACTTCAACGCGGCCGGTGCGTCGCTCGACGGCAGCATCGGCGAGGACTGGGGCCCGACGCACAACCTGGTGCCACTGCTGGCGAAAGCCGCGCTGGGAGCGCGTCCGCCGGTGACGTTGTTCGGCAGCGACTACCCGACGGAGGACGGCACCGCGGTGCGGGACTACACGCACGTGGTGGACCTGGCGGAGGCGCACGTACTGGCGTTGGGACACCTGCAGGCCGGCGGTGCCTCCGCGGCGCTGAACCTCGGCACCGGCACCGGGTACTCGGTGCTGCAGGTCGTGAAGGGGCTGGAGCAGGTCGCGGGCCGGCCGTTGCCGGTGACCTTCGGCGACCGGAGGCCGGGGGACCCGCCCGCGGTGTGGGCGGATCCTGCCCGTGCCTTCGACGTGCTGGGCTGGCGTGCCAGGCTCGGACTTCCCGAGATCCTCGCCACCGCGTGGCGGTGGCACGCCAGCACCGCTCACTTGGCGGGGTAGTTCTTGTCGATGGCGGTGACGACCTTGTCGGCGCCGCTGTCCATCGCGGCCTTCGTCTTGCCGCGGACCTCGACCCGGACCAGCGACTTGTTCGAGACGTAGAAGATGCGCGAGTCGAACGGCGCGTCCGGCACGTCCGTCGCCTTCTCCGACACCATCGTGGGCAGCTGCTTCGGGCCGCTGGTGGCCGTGAAGCCGTAGCCCTTCTGCAGGTCGGCGAGCCCGTCGGACGCGGTCTTGGCGGCCGCGCCGTCAGTGCAGGTGAAGACGTGGACCTGGGTGAACCAGTCGTCCGCGAAGAGCACCTGGGACATGCCGTCCTCGGCGCCGCACGTGGTCATGAGAGCGGCCTCGTCCGGGCTGAACTGCGACTTCTCCTTCGACGCCCTCTCCACGGTCACCGGACCGGTGTTGGCGGCGTCGACCTTGCCAGCCAGACCGTTGAGCGGCAGCTTGGGGCCGGCGCTCGACGACGTGGTGGTGGGCGGTGGAGCGGTGTTGCTGTTGGCCGTGTTGTTGTTGGACTTGCTACCGGCCGTGAACCACCAGATGCCACCACCGATCAGCGCGAGCACCAGCACGACGCCGATGATCGCGAAGATCTTGCCCTTGCCACCACCGCCACCGGACTCGTCGAAGACCTCGGGTCCGTGGCTCCAGCTGGGCGGCTGGTTGATCTGGTCGAAGTCACCGCCGAGCCACGGCGGCGGCGCCGCCTGCTGCTGGGGCTGACCCCACCCGCCCTGCTGGGGCTGGACGGGCGTCACGAACTGCGTGCGCTCCGCGTCGCCACCACCACCGCGCTGGCCACCCGGCACCACCTGAGTGGCGTCCGGGTTCGGGTTCTGCGGCTGCGGCTGCGGCGGTTGCGGCGGCTGTTGCGGACCCTGGACGTTCACGACCTGCGTCCGGTCCGAGGTGTTCGGCGGCTGTGCCTCCCACTTGAAGGGCGGAGCAAAAGGCCCGCTCTGAGGATTCTGGGCAGGCCCACCGCCGGCCGACCCGGAAAGGACCTCGTCCCGGCGGCGTCGGTAGTCGTCAGCCGAGATCCGACCAGAGGCGAGTTCGTTGTCGAGCTTCTGCAGCTCGTCTTGCCAGGTCACCCCTGGCACCCCCTTCCGCGCGAACATGAGACTCGGACATTGTGCCCGTGCCCTCATATCCCTTCGTGCGGGCCTCTCAAGTCGTGACCTGGTTGTGGCGCATCCGACCGGTGCATTGGTCACACCGCGTGGTGTTCAAGTGGGAAACCCCAGGTGGCGGACGTTGTCGTGCTCTTGTATTGGAGATGGGGCGCGGAACGGTTTTTTCGGCGGCGCCTCGTGATGCGAGCGTGACAGGATCGGTCCATGGGGGCGAAGGCCAGCTTCTTCGCCGATGTCGTGCAGACCGGCACCGTTCTGGGGCTCGACGAGAACATGGGTCCTGACATCGCCGCCGAGGTCATGGGCGGCAACGCCGGCGAGAACCGCGACGGGCCCATGTGCTGCCGGTCCTACGGGCTGGTCGAGATCACCTGGTACGAGCGGCGACGGGGCTTGGGCTGGCGCGGCGGGCACCTCGCGGTGCAGGCGCACCGGTTGGAGCACGGCGAGGAGTTCCTGGACGACGCCGTGGCCGCGCGGTACGGCCGGTTCGGCGGGCTGCTGATGTTCGAGGAGCTCCGCCACGAGCTCGCGCGGCGGCGGGTGGAGCTGGTGCCGATCGGCGGGCCGAGGTTCGGGCACCAGGAGTACTGGCAGCCGGACGCCCAGGTCACCGTGCACGTCGGCGTTGATCCCGAGTACGGGCCCGGCAGCGTGCAGAGCGTCTTCACGGCTTTCGGGCGTGACTTCACCATCGCTTTCGACGGTGACCACAAGTCCGTGTGGCAACAGATGAAAGCGGTTGCCGCCATGTCGGAAGAGCAGCGGGCTCGGTGGGTCGCGGCGAAAGCGCCGGAGGATTTCCGGTCGTGGTGGCGCTACTGCGCAAGGCTGACAGCGGGGCGTGCGGCTTCGCACGACGCGCTCGGCGATCGGGAGAAGTTCGTCGACCTCGCGTTCTGGATGTGGGACCACGGACTCGCCAACACCGTGTACTCGCCGCAGGAGGTCGCGCTCTCACGGGCCGAGCTCGTCGCCCGGCTGGACGAGCTGCACCCGGATGTCCCGCTGCCTGCCTGCGACGACTTGGTCGACGCATGCCTCGACCTGGTCTC
>JASLAV010000639.1 GCA_030146905.1 Lentzea sp.
GACGACGAGCGGGTGACCCTGGTCAACTTCGCCGATCGTGCCGTGGAGGTCGCGCTGGACGGCCGCTGGCGGGTGCTCGTGGCCAGCGACCGCGAAGGCGAGGGCCAGCCGTACTCCGGTGAGGTCCTCGCGGAACAAGCCTTGTTGTTGCGACCAGACGGGAACTGACCATGGAGAACGCTTTGGGCCGGCGCACCTGGGTGATCGCGGAGGGGCACATCCCCTCCGGCGGCCACGGTGACAGCCCGGCGCTCGTGAGCCACGAGACCGCCTGCATCCTCAACACGTCCGACACGGACGCGCACGTCGAGATCACCGTCTACTTCGCCGACCGCGAACCGGTGGGCCCGTACCGCGTGACCGTGCCCGCGCGCCGCACCCTGCACCAGCGGTTCAACGACCTCACCGACCCGGAACCGGTTCCCAGGGACACCGACTACGCCACGGTGCTGAGCAGTGACGTCCCCGTCGTCGTCCAGCACAGCCGCCTCGACTCCCGCCAGGCCGAGCTGGCACTGCTCTCCACCATCGCCTGGCCCTCCGGCTGACCGTCCACAAAGGAGCAAGACGTCGCTCGTGACGAGATGGCCCGTTTGCGGGCGTCGGTCACGGGTATCTCGTGTACCCCGATGACGAGGTGCGAGGTGATGGCGCGTGTCCCAGGAGCCCCGCCTGGTCGGCGTTCTCGACGTCGGTTGCTTCAGCGCGCACCTGCTGGTGGTCGACCGCGACGAGGGGTCGTTGCTGCGTCCTGTGCTGTCGCACAAGGTGAGGTTGCGGCTGGACCAGGCCACCGACTCCTCCGGGCAGGTCAGCCAGGAGGGCGTGGCGCGCATCGTCGTCGCCGTCGAGCAGGCGCAGCAGGCCGCCCGCCGTGCCGGTGTGTCGGCCATCGTCCCGTTCGCCACCTCGGTCATCAGGGACGCGGCCAACGCCGGTGAGGTCGTCGACCTGGTGGCGGCGCGGACCGGTGTGCGGCTGCGCACGTTGTCCGGCCTGCAGGAGGCCCGCCTGTCCTACCTCGCCGCACGCCACTGGTTCGGCTGGTCGGCGGGCCCGCTCACGGTGCTCGACGTCGGCGGTGGCACCGTCGAGATGGCGGTCGGCGAGGGCACGGAACCCGCGGCCGCCCACTCGCTGCCGCTGGGCGCCAGAACCCTGACGAAGCTGTGGGAGTCGGAGAAGCTCACCCGCAAACGGCTGCGCCGCACCACGGCCGACCTGGTCCGGATGATCAACTCGGATCTCCCTCCCGGCCTCCCCGACGGCGTCCGGTGCCGTGCGGTGGGCTGCTCCAAGGTCTTCCAGCAGCTGGCGCGGCTGACCGGCGCGCGTCCGCAGCGCGACGGGATCTTCGTCGCGCGCCGGCTCCACGCCGCCGACCTGGACAAGTGGATCCCCCGGCTGGCGAAGCTCCCGGCGGCCGAACGCGCGCGGTTGCCCGGCATCTCCGAGCACCGCGCACACCAGTCGCTGGCCGGTGCGGTCGCCGCGCGGGCGCTCATGGCCGCGACCGGTCACGACATCGTGGACATCTGCCCGTGGTCCACGAGAGAAGGCCTGCTGATCACGCTGATGGAGCGGCTTCCGCGGCACGCCGACGACGACCTGGTCGCCGTCGCCTGACCGGCGCGGCGAGTCAGGGCTGCCAGGTCCGGACGGTGAGCACGACGGAGGCGGAGTCGAGCGAGGACAACGACGCGTCCTTGACCCTCATCCAGGCGACTCGGTTGTCGGAGGTGGTGAAGCAGTACTGCGTTCCGGGTGCTGCGGGAATGATCGCGCCGGATGTGTTCAGGCCCTGCGCGGCGGCTTCGGTGCACCGCGCCTGTGCCTCCTGCTCAGGGCTTTGGTCCTCGGAGAAGCCGCCTCCGTTGGCGGACATGAGGTTGAAACTCGTCCAGGTAGAGGTCGGTCTTGTCGCTGGCACCCTCGGTGCGCTTGGCCTCGATGTCGGCCCCGTCGACATCCACGCCGGTCTTGCGCTGCAACCGCGCTTTTCGCGCTTGCGTGGTGTCTGCCGGAACGTTGGTGCGGGTCGGCGCGCTCGTGGCGGCGCCGGTCGGTGCCGCGTTGACGTCACCGAGGGCCTGACCTGTCTGGACGGCGTACCCGGAGTTCTCGCCCACCTCGTTGCGCGTCCGCGCTCCGTCGTTGCTCCCGGGACCGGGTCCGGTCACGTCCTACCTCATCATCGCCGGTGGTCAAGGGATCGTTGACACATCGCCGCCGAGGACTCGGACGTTTCCGTCTCAACAGCGGGCACCTCGTGCGATCTGCAGCATGATGTCGCTCGTAGCGCTCCTGCGGCGAGGTCGGAGGCACTGTGCGGTCGATGACGCGGGCACTCGTGGCCGCCCTGGTCCTGGTGGTCTCCGCGGGCCGGCGGGTGCTGAACCGGCGGAGAGAACGCGGTCCATCTCGTGGGCGCCGTGCCAGGACAACGCCGAGGGCGAGTGCGGGACGCTGAGCGTGCCGCTGGATTGGGACGAGCCCCGCGGGCGGCGCATCGACATCGCGGTGGCGCGTCACGCGGCCACCGACCCCACGCGGCGGATCGGGGTGCTGGTGGTGGACCCCGGCGGGCCAGGGGGTTCGGCGGCGCGGTTCGCCTTGTCCGGGTTCTTCAGCCCCGAGGTGCGGGCGCGGTTCGACATCGTCGGCATCGACTAGGACATCGATGCTGTGCGCCGGGCGGTTCGGCGACCGGGTCCGGGCGATGGTCCTCGACAGCGTGGTGGACCACAGCGCGGACGTCGTGCGGTTCATGGGGGATCGGGCCGCGGCCGCGGACGACTCGTTCGCCGAGTTCGCCCGCTGGTGTTATCGCACGGCTTCGCGCGCCCTGCACGGACGGGACGTCTTCGCTGCCTGGGAGGCGGCGCTCATCCGGGCAGACGCGGAACCGGCCGGCCGGCAGGGCATGATCGACTCGATGTACTCGGCGTTGCGCGGACCGGACTGGGCGTGGGCCGCCGAGCTGGTCGCGGGAACGCCCGGTGCGCGGGTCCTGGCCTTCGAGCCGGACTACGAGTCGGTCCTGCTCGCGACGGTGTGTCAGGACTTCTCGTTGCGCATCAGGGACTTCCGGCAGTACTCGCGGTTGCGGGCGGAGGAGCTGCGCCGGTCGCCGATCATGCGCGGCAGCCTCATCGGCCACGGCGAGGCGATGGCGTGCGCCGGTGTCGCGGGGCCGCCAGCCAACCCGCCGCACCGGCTCGACATCCGCAACGCGCCGAAGATCCTCGTGCTCAGCACACGGCATGACCCCACCACTCCGTACGACTGGACGGTGACATCCAACGGCAGGCGCCGCGCAACACCGCGTTGCTGACGTACGAGGGGTGGGGTCACATCGCTTATCCGCGCAGTGATTGCACGCGGGGTGGTGTGGACGGCTATCTGTTCGAACTGACCACGCCGGTGGCTAGCTGTCCTGCCGTTGAGCAGTGATGAACTCGCGGTACCAGTGGTAACTGGCGCGAGGTGTGCGCTGCTGGGTCCGGTAGTCGACGTGGATCAGGCCGAAGCGGTGCTTGTAGCCGTGCGCCCACTCGAAGTTGTCCAGCAGTGACCAGCAGAAGTAGCCGCGGAGGTCGACGTCGGCCGCTTGGGCCGCGGCGATGTGGTCGCGCAGGTAGCTGATGCGGTCGGTGTCCTGGAAGTCCTCCGTGTCGGGGTAGACGCAGCCGTTCTCCGTCACGTAGACGGGAGGGAGGTGCGGGTGGCGGGCCTTGAGATCCGTCAGCGCGATGGTCATTCCGACGGGTTCCACCGGCCAGCCCATGCCGGTGCGCGGGACGTCCGGCAGCTGGGTGGTGTCCACGCCGATGTCGTGGGCGGTCCGCTTGGCAGGGTCGGGCTCGCGGTGCGGTGCGTCGGCCACGTGCAGCCGGTAGTAGTAGTTGAGGCCGACGTAGTCCAGCGGCTGGCCGATGACCGACAGGTCCTCGTCGTGCCGGAACGAGAAGTCGGTGATGTCGCCGAACATCGACGGCATCTCGGCCGGGTACTCCCCGCCGAACAACGGGTCGGTGAACTGCCTGCGCAGCAGGACGTCCTGGCGGACGGCCGCGGCCACGTCGGCGGGCGAGTCCGTCACCGGCACGGTGGGGGACTGGTTGAGCACGATGCCGAACTCCTGCCCGGCCACGCCGTTGGCGCGCATGGCCTGGACGGCGAGACCGTGGCCCAGCAGCAGGTGGTGCGCCGCTGCCAGCGCGCCGTGCCCTTCGCGCGCGCCGGGTGCGTGACGGCCCTCGCCGTAGCCCACGATCGAGGAGCAGTACGGCTCGTTGAGCGTCGTCCACTTCGTGACGACGTCGGAGAGCGCCTCGTGCACGGTCGCGGAGTAGTCGGCGAACCAGCCGGAGGTGTCGCGGTTGCGCCACCCGCCCTCGTCCTCCAGCGCCTGCGGCAGGTCCCAGTGGTACAGCGTGACGAACGGCTCGACACCCTTGCCCAGCAACGTCTCGACGAGGCGCCGGTAGAAGTCGAGGCCGCGCTGCTCGACCTTGCCGCGGCCGTCCGGCATGACCCGCGACCACGAGATGGAGAAGCGGTAGGCGTCGACACCGAGGTCCACGAGCAGGCGCACGTCCTCCGGCCAGCGGTGGTAGTGGTCGGCCGCCACCTCACCGGTGTCGCCGGACGCGACCGCGCCGGGAACGGCCGCAAACGTGTCCCAGATGGACGGACCGCGGCCGTCGAGCCGCGCCGCCCCCTCGATCTGGTAGGCCGAGGTCGCCACGCCCCAGCGGAAGCCGGCGGGAAAGCTCACAACGATCTCCTCTGGCAGGGTCAGCCCTTGACGGCGCCGGACATGATGCCGCCGACGATCTGGCGGCCGAACAACAGGAACACGAGCAGCACGGGGACCGTGCCGATCGTCGCCGCGGTCAGCACCAGCGTGTAGTCGGTGGTGTAACCGCTGGCGAGGGTGGACAGGGCGGTCTGCACCGTCGGGTTCTCCGGCACCAGGACGACCAGCGGCCAGAAGAAGTCGTTCCACGCCTGCATGAACGTGAACAACCCGAGCACCGCCGCCGCCGGCCTGGCCGCGGGCAGCGCCACGTGCCAGAACAACCGCAGGGAGTGGCAGCCGTCCATCCGGCCGGCTTCGAGCAGCTCGTCGGGGATGGCCCGTTCGAAGTACTGCCGCATGAAGAACACGCCGAACGCGGTCACGAGACCCGGCACGATCACCGCGTGGATCTCGCCGGCCCAGCCGAACTCGCTCATCATCATGTACAGCGGGATGATGCCGAGCTCGGTCGGGATCGCCTGCGTGGCGATGACCAGCAGCAGCAACACGTTGCGGCCGCGGAACTTCATCTTGGCGAACGCGAAGCCCGCCAGGGTGGAGAAGAGCACCACCGACACGGTCACCGTGCCCGACACGATGACCGAGTTCATCAACGCCAGCGCGAAGTCCGTGGTGTCGAAGACGCGGGCGATGTTCGCGAACAGGTGGCCGCCCGGCACCAGGACCGGTGGCACGCTGTCGATCGCGTCCGGTGTCTGCGAGGACACCACGAACGACCAGTACACGGGGAACGCGGACCCGGCGAGCACCGCGATCAGCGCCGCGTAGGTCCACGGTCCCGCCGCGCGCTTGACGATCCTGCGCGCCTTCGTCACGGGACCGGCGGGACGCACCGGTGCGGGAGGATCCAGCACAGCGGTCATGGGTTCCTCACTCCGTCTGGATCCGTTTGGTCACCAGGTAACCGAGCCCGGCGACGATCACCGTGGCGATCGCCAGCACGACGGCGATCGCCGAGCTGTAGCCGAAGTCGTACTTGGTGAAGCCCTGTTCGTAGAGGTACAGCGCGGCGGTCTGGAACTGCCGGTCGGAGCCGCCGGTCGCGGCGGCGGCGCCGGGGTTGAACAGCAGCGGTTCCGCGAGCAGTCGCATGTTGCCGGTGGTCGCGATGATCGTCGTGAAGATGATCTGCGGCCGCAGCAACGGCACCGTGATCCGCCAGAACTGCTGCCAGCCGCTCGCACCGTCCAGGGTGGCCGCTTCGTACAGGCTGGGCGTGATCGCCTGCATGGACGCCAGGAAGATCAGCGCGTGGTAGCCGGTCCAGCGCCACACCACCATCACCGCGATCGCGATGTGCGACGTGGCCGTGCCGGCCTGCCAGTCGATCTGCCCGGCGCCGAACAGGTCCAGCACCCAGTTGACGAGGCCGAAGTCCCGCCCGAACAGCTGCGCGAAGATGATCGTCACGGCGGCGACCGACGTGATGTTCGGCAGGATCACGCCCATCCGGAACAGCGTGCGCGTCCGGACCTTGCGGTTGAGCAGTGCCGCGATGCCCAGTGCGAACAGGATCTGCGGCACGGTCGTGAGCATCCACAGGCTGAGCGTGTTGCCCATGGCGTTCCAGAAGTACGGGTCCGCCAGCAGTGCCGCGTAGTTGTCGAACCAGACCAGGTACGCGCCGCCCTCGTCGAGCAGGTTGCGGTGCTGCAGCGAGACCCAGATGGTGTAGAGGAGGGGGAACAGCCCGAAGACACCGAAGATCAGGAAGTACGGCGCCACGTACCCGTACGGCGCGAACTTCGTGTCCCAGCGGTGTCTCCTGGCCGCCCTGTCCAGGACCGGGGGGTCGATCAAGGCCATGTCAGGTCATCACTTCTGGACGTCGCCGACGAACTGGCGCCACGAGTCCTCGCCGTTCTGCTTGCCCTGTTCGACGCGCTGCATCGCGTTGCCGATGGCGGTCTGGATGTCGCCGGCCTTCGGACCCTGGTACTGCGGGTTCAGCTTCTTCGCCGCGTCGGTGAAGAGCTTGCCGATCGGCGCGTCGTTGAAGTACGGGTTCTTGTAGTCGACGATCGACGGGTCCTCGTACAGCTTCGGGGCCGACGGCAGCAGCCCGGCGCTCTTGAACACCTTGGCCTGCTGCTCGGGCGCGGTCAGCCACGCCGCCAGCTCCACGGCCTTGTCGACGTTCTTGCCCGACTTGGGAACGGTGAGGTAGGAGCCGCCCCAGTTGCCGCCGCCACCGGGCACGGAGGTGACGTCCCACTTGCCGGCGGCCTCGGGTCCTGCCTGGTCCTTGATCTTGGCCATCTGCCAGGCGGGGCACGTCACGGTCGCGAACTGGCCCTGCTTGAAGCCGGTGTTCCAGACGGGGGTGGAGTACAGCAGCTTGGACGACAGACCGGACTGCACGCCGTCGACCACGAGGTCCCAGCCGGCCTTGATCTCCTTGTTCTCACCCACGACGATCTTGTCGGACTTGTCGTAGTAGCCCACGGAGGCCTGCCCGACGATCGCGTTGAGCACGGTCGGGCCGCCGTCGAACCACTTCACGCCCTCGGGCGCCTTCTCCTGGAACTTCTTGCCAGCGGCCATGAAGTCCTGCCAGGTCGGCCACAGCGCGGCGACCTGCTCGCGGTCGGCGGGCAGCCCGGCGTTCTGCAGCAGGTCGCGGCGGTAGCAGATGGCGAGGCCGCCGATGTCGGTGCCGTACCCGATCTGCTTGCCGTCCTTGCTGAGCGAGGCCTCCCACTTCCACGGCAGCCAGCGGTCCTTCAGCTGGTCACCGCCCTTGGTGTTGAGGTCGACGAACTTGTCCGGCGTGGCCTTGAACTGGTTGATGTAACCGGTGTCGACCGCCTCGATGTCCGCGGAGCCGCTGTTCGTGGCGAGGTGCGCGGCCAGGTTCTTGTGGTGGTCGGAGTAGGACGCGGTGCGGTCGGTGATCTCGACGTCCGGGTGCGTGCTCTCGTACTCCTTGAGCAGCTCGGCGTAGCCGAAGTTGCCGAACAGGCCGATGGACAGCTTGGTCTTGCCGCCGGACGCGGCGTCACTGCCGCAACCGCTGAGCACCACGGCGGTCGCCAGTGCGGCGCAACCGATGGCGAGTGCTTTGGGGCGCATTCATGGCCTCCGTCGATTTTTGGGCGCGGTGAAGCACAAGAGGGGGTCTTCTGGCGGATGAACCGGCGTCGCTGGAAACCGCCGGACGAAGATGTGTGGCGCCTATGACAACGGGGTTACACGGTGTCCGTCAAGTAACGAGATGATAAACAGATCAACTACGTCACCTGATTTGACTAGGTAAGGCGCGGATCGTACGTTGATGTAACCGCTTACGGTGAACGGAGGCCAGATGGCGACCGGGCGTGAGATCGCCCAGCTCTGCGGCGTGTCCGTAGCTACCGTGTCACGTGTCTTCAACCAGCCGGAAACGGTCAACGAGGAAACACGTCAACGCGTTCTGCGAATCGCCAAGGAGCTGGACTACCGGCCCAACGAGGCCGCGCGCGCGTTGTCGACGAAGCAGTCCACGATGATCGGGCTGGTCTGGGACACCGACCACCGCAGACCCGGCTGGCGCCACCCGTACCTGCAGGACCTGCTGATCGGGTTGAAGTCCGCGCTCAGCGCGCACGGCTACCACCTGCTGATGCTCGCGACCAGCGGCGACGCCCGCGAGATCGGGGCGTCGCTCGCGGATCCCGTCGGGTACGTGAACATGACCCGCCGCCACCACCTCGGCGGGCTGGTGCTGATCGACAGCGGGTCCGACGCCGAGGCGTTCGAGACCTTCGCGCAGTCCGGTGTCCCGTGCGTCGCGCTGGACGTCGCCGTCGACGGCCCGAGGGCCACCTACGTCACCTCGGACAACGCCGGTGGTGCGCAGGAGGCCACCCGCCACCTCGCAGGCCTCGGCCACACGCGGATCGCCACGATCACGGGGCCACGGGACAACCAGCCTTCGCAGGCCCGCGTCTCCGGCTACCGCGAGGGGTTGCGGG
The DNA here is from genome assembly GCA_030146905.1 of Lentzea sp. The sequence continues at coordinate 8,779 of JASLAV010000639.1, forward strand.
AGGCCGGTCTCGCGGCGCGTGAGGACTACGTGGTGGCGGGGGACTTCTACCGGACGAGCGGAACCGCTGCCATGCAACGGCTCCTGGCGTTGGACGAGCCGCCCACCGCCGTGTTCGCGGCCAGCGACGAGATGGCGGTCGGCGCACTGCTCGCCGCCCGTGCCGCGGGACTGCGCGTCCCGCAGGACCTGGCGCTGGTCGGGTTCGACGACATAGAGATCGCGTCCGTCGTGGAACCGGCGCTGACCACCGTGGCCCAGGACAAACCGGGGTTCGGCGTGGCGGCGGCCAAGGCGGTCATGGCCATGGTCACCGGTTCAGGGCGGGAGGAGCCGGCCGTGCTGCCGACCCGGCTGGTGGTCAGGGAGTCCTGCGGAGCCTGATCGGGCCCACACGCCTTCGCGGCGGGCCCGATCACCTCAGCCCCGTGCGTTCACGTGCAGGGCAAGGGCGACACCGGCGCCGAGGGTCGCGGTGAACCTGCCGGAGGAGTCGACGGTGACGCGGACGCAGCCGTTCTCCTGGACGTTGCAGTAGGTCCCGGCGGGCAGGGCGGTCTGGAACGTGCGGGTGACGGCGAAGGTCTCCCGGTTGATCGCCACGAAGCCCTTGGAGCCACGCCCGAACGCGATGGCGTCGTACCCGTTGTCCCACCAGTTGTTCACGTCGGTGCCGGCGACGGTGTTGCGGAACGCGACCATGTTCGCGATCTGGTTCCACACGTGCTGGCACTTCCAGCCGCTGAAGCAGGCGGAACCGCCGGGCGGGCCCGCGTCCTTGTCGCTGAACTCGTAACCCGAGTAGACCTGCGGCGCGCCGTAGTTCCACGCGAGCATGAACACGTTGGCCAGCGTGTAGGTCGAACCGTCCTTGTAGGTCAGCGTCGAGCCGTTGCGCTCGGTGTCCCAGTTGTCCACGAACGGCCGCGCCTGGCCGCTGGGCAGGAAACCCCACGACTGGCCGAACGTCTTGAGGTACGCCAGGTTCTCGTTGGTGAAGATCCGCTTGAGGTCGTAGGCGTAGCGGAACTCGTCCACGTCACCGGAGCCGGTGTACTCGCCGGGCTGCACCGCCTCGCCCGCGCCGTAGATGACCTCGTGCACCCAGAAGACGTTCGGGTTGGTCAGCCTGGACTTGATGGCGGCCATGTCGGCGGCGGCGATGTGCTTGGCAGCGTCGATGCGGAACCCGTCGACGCCCATGCCGATCAGCCGGTTCAGGTAGCCGGCGATCGCGCCGCGCACGTACTCGCTGCCGGTGTCCAGATCGGACAGTCCGACGAGCTCGCAGTTCTGGACGTTGTAGCGGTCCTGGTAGTTGGAGATCGGCGAGCGGCAGGAGTGGAAGTCCCAGTCGCTGTACACGCCGGGGTAGTTGTACTTGGAGTAGCCGGTGCCACCGGTGCCGGTGCCCGATCCCGCGCTCATGTGGTTGATCACCGCGTCGGCGATCACCTTGACGCCCGCCGCGTGGCACGTGGCGATCATGGTGCGGAACGCGTTCTCGTCGCCGAGACGGCCGGCGATCCGGTAGCTGACGGGCTGGTACGAGGTCCACCACTGTGGACCCTGGATGTGCTCGGTGGCGGGCGAGACCTCCACGTACCCGTAGCCCTTGGGCCCCAGGACGTTGGTGCACTCCGAGGCCACGCGCGCGAACGGCCACTGGAACAGGGTGACGGTGACGTCCTTGTTGCCGGGCGGAGCCGCAAAACCTTGCACTGGTGTGCACAGGGCGATGGCCAGCACGGCCGTGAGCAGGACGCGAAAAGCCGAGGAAACCACGTTGTCTCCTTGATGCAGGGATGCTTCCCCAGGTCGTACCAGCCGGTGGGCGGACCGGGAAGGGCTGCAAGAAGTTTCGTGGCGAATTCGTCCGCGCGCACTATATGCGCACTCGCGGGCCCGATCAATGGTGCCGCGCGACGTCTGACAGCGGTGCGGCGTATCGACCGCACACGTGGTGCCGTCCCGTCGCCTGCTTCTAGCCTCGGTGCTCCTGCCTGCAACGACGGAGGCGAGCACATGCGATTGAGGAACGTGTTCCTGGCACTCGCCGCGGCCACAGGCCTGGCCGCGGCATCCCTGTCCATGTCGACCGCGGCGGTTCCCCCGCCGCAACCCGGCACCCTCGCCAAGTACGACATCACCGGCACCTACGTCAGCGGGCTGTCGTCAGGTGGCTTCATGGCGAACCAGCTGCACGTCGCGTACTCGACCCTGTTCCAGGGCGCGGGCATCTTCTCCGCCGGCGCCTACGACTGCGCCCAGAACAACCTGAGCACGGCCCTGTCCGCCTGCATGGACACCGTTCTGCCGCGCAAGACCCCGGCCGAGCTGGAAGCGCTGACCCGCAGCCGTGCGTCGGCGGGCAGCCTGGACTCGCCGCAGAACCTGTCCGGCGACCCGGTGTGGTTGTTCCACGGCACCGCGGACCAGACGGTCAAGGCCCCGGTGAACGACGACCTCGCCACCTACTACCGCGACTTCGGCGCGCGGGTGGCCTACAACAACGCCTCGGCGGCAGGGCACGCGTGGGTCAGCCCGATCGGCCCGAACAGCTGCGGGTCGACCTCGTCGCCGTACGTCAACAAGTGCGGGACCACCGACCCTGTGCGGGAGATGCTGAACCACCTGTTCGGCCCGGTGAACACGGCCGCCTCCTCGTTGTCCGGCAAGCTGGTGCAGTTCGACCAGAACGCCTACGTGCCTGGCGGCAACGCTTCCGCGGCGAGCATGGGACGGGAGGGGTTCGCCTACGTGCCGCGTGCGTGTGAAACCGGCCCCTGCAAGCTGTTGGTGACGCTGCACGGCTGCTACCAGTACTACGGACTGGTCGGCAACGCCTTGATGGACAAGGCTTATCTCAACGAGTACGCCGACACCAACAACATGATCGTGCTCTACCCGCAGGCGACCACGATGTCCTCGAACCCCCGCGGGTGCTGGGACTGGTGGGGGTACCAGTCGGCCCAGTACGCGGTGAAGAGCGGCCCGCAGATGACCGCCGTGGTGAACATGGTGCGGGCTTTGAGCGGTGGGGGAGGGCCGACCACCACCACTTCTACTCCGGTGCCGGAGTGCGTCAGCGCTTCGAACTACGCACACACCGTCGCCGGGCGTGCCTACGCGAACCTCGGTCAGACCTACGCGCTGGGGTCCAACCAGGCGCTCGGGCTGTGGAACACGTTCACGACGAGCAGCATCCGGCAGACCTCACCCGGCTACTGGGTGAAGTGCTAGGCGGACCGCTCCTCCGCCAGCACCGGTGGTCGCAGCTGGAAGGGGCCCGGCTCCTCTGACTGGGTGAAGGTCGCCTGGCTGCGCACCCGGACCACCGGCCAGGCGTTGCGGCGCGGCTCGTCGTCACCGGCGGGGATGTGGATCCAGCCGCGGCAACGGTGCGCACCCACGCGCACCACCGGACCGGGTGGGTAGGAGTCGGGGTCGATGCCTGGATAGCCGT
>JASLAV010000674.1 GCA_030146905.1 Lentzea sp.
CAGCTCGGCGCCGATCCGCCGCACCAGCTCACCCGCGGGTTCGGCCGTCGCGAGCGGGTAGGTGGTGCCCGCCCACAGCGACATGACCTCCACCTCGCCGGTCGCGCGGACCGGCCTCGTCAGGTGGTACACGTTCGGGTAGGCGGCGGGCGCGTGCGGGCCCTGCTCGACCAGGAACCGGTTCACCAGTCCCCGTGCGGGCCGTCCGCTGAACGCTCGCGTGAGCGCGGTGCGCCGGACCCCTTCGGCGAGCGCTTCCCGTTGTGCCGCATTGGTCCCCGCCTCCGGACAACCGAGGAACGCGGTGCCCAGCTGAGCCGCGGCCGCGCCCGCCGCCAGCACGGCGGCGACGTCGGCGCCGGTGACGAGGCCACCGGTCGCGATCACCGGCAGGTCCACGGCGCCGCGCACGAGCCTGATAGCCGCGAGGGTGCCGTACAGGTCACCGCCGCCGGGCGAGATGCCGTCGTCGACGAACGTGCCGCGGTGGCCGCCCGCGTCCGATCCCTGCACGCACACGGCGTCAGCGCCGATCTGCTGCGCCTGCCGTGCCTCGACGGGGGTGGTGACCGTCACGACGATCGTGGAGCCGGCCGCCTTGAGCCGCTGCACGTCGTCCGCGTCGGGCAGGCCGAAGGTGAACGACACCACGGGCACGCGCAGCGCGAGGACGAGCTCGAGCTTCGCCGCGTAGTTGTCGTCGTCCCAGCGGGGATCGCCGGGTACCGCGCCGACCTTCTCGGCATAGGACGTGACGCGTTGCACGTACGACGAGATGTCCGCCGTCGGCCGTGTGCCGGGCACGAACAGGTTGACCCCGAACGGTTTGCTGGTGAGCTCGCTCGTGCGCGTGATCTTCTCCGCGAGCTGCTCGACGGTGATGTAACCCGCCGCGAGGAAGCCGAAGCCGCCTGCTTCGCTCACCGCGGCGACCAGTTCGGGGGTGGAGGGGCCACCTGCCATGGGCGCGGCGATCACGGGCACGGCCAGCGTGTGGAACATGAGGACAACCTAGTTGGATCGGGCGGCGAATGCCTGGTGAAGCGCTGTGTCCTTGATGACGCACGAGCTGCTTCGGACGGACGTCCGGCGCCACGTCCACTGTGGACGTGGCGCCGACCGGTTCCATCATCTAGGGCAGGGAGTCCAGATGAGGAGCGACCGTGTTGGCGAACTGCCAGTTGTTGGAAGCGTCCCAGTTGATCGACCACGTCATGGCGCCGCGAATGGACGGCCAGGTCGTGCTCGGCTTGAACGTCCCGCAGTTCGTGCCGCGGGCGAGGCAGCTGAGCGCGTTGTTGACGTTGGACGGCGACTGGTAACCGCCACCGGCACCGGACGGCGACGCCGGCAGGCCGAGGCCCACCTGGTCGGCGCGCAGGCCGGACTGCAGCTGGATGCACGCGAGCGCGGTCAGGAAGTTGACCGTGCCCTGGCTGTGGACCTGCTGGTCGCAGCCGAGCATCGAGCCGGAGTTGTAGTACTGCATGTTGACGATCGTCAGGATGTCCTTGGTGGCCAGCGCCAGCTTGAAGTACTCGGCGTTGACGTTCTGCATGTCGATCGTCTGCGGCGCCATGGTGATGACGGTGCCGCCGCCGGCGTGGATGGCACGCAGCGCCTGACCCATGTACTGGGCGTTGACGCCGTTCTCCAGGTCGATGTCGACGCCGTTGAAGCCGTAGGTGGAGATCAGCGACTTCACGCTGTTGGCGAAGTTCGTCGCCGCCGTGGAGTTGCCGACGCTGATCGTGCCCTTCTCACCGCCGACGGAGATGATCACCTTCGGGCCGCGGTTCTGCAGGGTCTTCACGTCGGCCCTGAACTGCGCGTCGGTGTACCCGCCGAGCTGGCTGCTCAGACCGGGGTCGAGGTTGAACGCGACCTGTCCCTGCACGGCGGTCGCGTCGGCGAACGACACCGCCACGATGTCGTAAGTGGTGGGGACGTCCGACAGCCTGAGTGCGCGCGCACCGTTGTAGAAGTTCTGCCAGTAGCCCGTCAGCACGTGCTTGGGCAGACCGGTGTTCGGCGGGTTGGTGGTGGTGGTGGTGGTCGTCGTAGTGGTGGTGGTGGTGGTCGACGTCGTGGTCGTGGTCGTCGGCGGTGTACCGGGACCGTCGAGGCTGACGTCGTCGGCGAAGTAGGCGGGCTGGCCGTACCAGCCGTGCAGGTAGATCGTCACGCTGCTGGCGCCACCGGAGTTGAAGTCGACCGTCAGCTGCGTGAAGCCGCTCGAGCCCGGCGTCCAGGTGTTCTTCTCCACGCCGCCGGTGACGCCGAGGTAGACGTAGCTGCCCTGCACCCACGCGGACAGCTTGTAGGCCGTGTTCGGCTGCACCGAGACGGTCTGCTGGCACCGCGCGTTGCTCTGCCCGGCCGGCGCGCCCTGCAGCGCGTACGAGCCGGTGCGCTTGGTGCTCGCGGTGGCGCTCGTCCCCTCGGTGCAGGTCCAGCCGCTGAGGTTGCCGGCCTCGAAACCGCTGTTGGCGGCGAGGTTGGCCGCGGCGGCGCTGCCGTTGATCGCCAACACCAGACCGGCACAGGCGAACAGCGCGGACAGCAGCGCTAGAGCTGCTCGTCTGGTCTTGGACATGGTCCACCTCCACACATCATGCGGCGGCCATGTAGTGAGTGGACTAAAAATGGACTAGACCACTGCACTTGGTCAAGCCCTGGTTTAGCTTCATGCGCGTGTTCACCCTCGAAGACGCCATCGCGATCGCCACCGCCGCCCACGACGGCCAGGTCGACAAGTCGGGCAAGCCCTACATCGGGCACCCGCTGCGGGTCATGGCATCCGTGACGACCGAGCACGAGCAGATGGCGGCCGTCCTGCACGACGTCGTCGAAGACACGTCGGTGACGGCCGCGGACCTGCTCGCCAGAGGCTGCCCCGCCGTCGTGGTCGACGCGGTGGTGGCCCTGTCGCACCTCCCGGACGAGCCACAGGAGGACTACCTGCGCCGGGTGGCCGCGAACCCGTTGGCACTCGCGGTGAAGCGCGCGGACATCGGCGACAACCTCTCCCCCGCCCGCATCGCCCAGCTGGACGTGGCCACCCAGGAGCGTTTGAAGGCCAAGTACGCGCGCGCCCTGAGGTTGCTGGACGAGTACGTGAGCTAGCTCGCCTTCTTCATCGGTACAGACCTAGTGAGCAGGGTGTATTATCGATTCGTAACCAAAATTGGAAGGACAAGATGACCCGCCACGACCTGTCCGTGAAGTCCCTGCGCTCGAGCCTGGCCTCCCGCCGCGCGGCTCGCGTCAAGCGCCAGAGCCTGGAGCGGCAGTTGGCCAGCTACACCACCGAGAGTGACCGACTCGAGCTGGACGCCATCCTCTCCCGCCACACGGCGGAGGAGACCGGCGAACTCCGTTCGATCATCAACCGCCAGGCGATGGACCGCCTCCTGCGCTCCGCCTGACGAGTACCTCCTGGGCCACCCCGGCAACGTCGCCGAGGGTGGCCTTCGCGTTTTCAGTAGAGCCGCTTGACCGTCAGCACGTTGTCCTTGCGCGTCTCTTCCTGCCCCTCGGGCCCCACGAGCGGCCGTTCCACCACCTCGTCCGTGATGACGATCCAGTTGTCCGTGAGCTTCAGGTGGTCGAGGACGTCCTTGGTCGTCGGGAAGTAGTAGTCCTGGTGCTCCGACCACGACGGCGCCCCGGCGTGCCCGCCGACGACGAGGTACCCGCCCGGCGCCACCGCCTCGGAAGCCCGCCGCAGGATGCTGTTGCGCTCCCCGTCCTCCTCGACCGGCGAGTGCAGGAACTGGGCGCTGACGAGGTCGTACAGCCCCTCGGGGAACGTGTGCTTGAGGTCGTGCCGCTCCACCGAGATCTCCACGCCGGCGTCGTAGGCGTGCTTCAACGCCCGGTCCAGCGCCACCTGCGACACGTCGACACCGAGCACCCGCCAGCCCCGCTTCGCCAGCCACACCGCGTCACCGCCCTCGGCGCACCCGATGTCGAGCGCGCTGCCGGGCGCGAGCCGTTCGACCTCGCGCACCAGCAACGGGTTCGGCTTGCCGGACCAGACCTGGTCCCGCTCGGAGTAGAAGGTCTCCCAGAAGTCCTGCGCGGTAGTAGTCATGACTCCAAGGTGCGGCAGAACGTGCCGAACCGGCAAACTATGTTGCCGATTCGGCAACGCCGGGGCCGGGCAGCAGGTCGACGTCGCCGGCGTGCATCGACTCACCGCACCGGTCGCAGCGCAGGTCCACGTCGGCGATCTCCCCGCACGCGTGGTGCCGGTAGAGCACGGGTGGTCCCGCCTCCCCGGCCAGCCACCTGTCGCCCCAGCCCTTCATGACCATGAGCAGGTCGACCAGCTCGGTGCCCTTCTTCGTGAGCACGTACTCGTGACGCGGCCGCTGGTCGTACGGCCGGCGTTCCAGCACCCCCTGCGCGACGAGGTGGTTGAGCCGCTCGGTCAGCACCTTGCGCGAGATCCCCAGGTCGGCCTGGAGCTGCTCGAACCGGTTCATGCCGACCCACACGTCCCGCAGGATCAACGGCGACCAGGGCTCCCCGATCACGTCGAGCGTGCGCGCGATCGAACACGCCATCCCGCTGAAGCTCGTGCGCTGCATGGGGCGACTTTAGCAATCAGGGTTCCCTGAGGGAACTCTCGCTGCTACGGTTCCAGAGTCTCTTAAGGGAACTCAAGGGAGCGACGTGATGAGCAAGGTCATCAGTGCCCACTCGGTCTCGGTCGACGGCTACATCACCGGCCGCGATCCCCGGCCGGGTCACGGGATCGGCGACGGCGGCGTGCTGTTCGACTGGTACTTCGACGGCTCCGTCCCCAGCCGGGAGTTGGACGGCTTCAAGCTGAGCGCGGCCAGCGCGGAGGTGTTCGACTTCCACGCCGGACGGGTGGGCGCGGTGGTCGCCGGCCGCAACACCTACGACGACTCGGAACACTTCGGCGGCGGCAGCCCGCACCCGAACGCGCGACTGGTCCTGCTCAGCCACCGACCGGCGGAGGTGACCGAACGCCAGACGCTCGCCACGACCGTCGAGGAGGCGATTTCGGTCGCGCGGGACCTCGCCGGCGGCAAGGACGTCGGCCTGATGGGCGGCGGAGTGCTGAACGCGGCGCTGCGAGCTGGGCTCGTCGACGAGGTCGTGCTGCACCAGGTGCCGGTCCTGCTGGGCGGCGGCCGCCCGTTCTTCCAGGAACTGCCGCAGCACGTGCGCCTCTCGCTGATCGACGCCGTCCCCGCACCGGGCGTCACGCACCTCCGCTACGAGGTGCGGCGATGAACCCGGACGTGCGCGCGGTGCTCGACGGCACGCCGATCGCCCACCTCGCCACCGTGCTGCCCGACGGCGCGCCGCACTCCGTGCCGTTGTGGATCGGCACGCACGGGGACCACATCGCGATCCTCACCGGACCTCGTTCTCGCAAGGCCCGCAACCTGCGGCGCGACCCGCGCGTGGCGATCTCCCTGACGCCGCCGGACAACCCGTTCCAGCCGGTCATCCTCCGCGGTCGTGTCGTGGAGTGGCTGGAAGGCGACGCGGCGTGGGAGGTCGTCGACCGGATCGCGCGGAAGTACATCGGCGGGCCCTACTCGCGTGACGAGGAACGGGTCGTCGCGCTCATCGAGCTGACCGTGTAGCAGGCCTTCGCTCAGAACAGGGTCGCGGGCTCGACCGGCTCGGGCTCGGGCAGTGCGTCGAGGCCGGGCACCAGCGCTCGCACCTCGTCGTGGAACCGGCGGGCCAGCGCCGGCGCGTCGTTGTTGTCGGGGGTGTGCAGGAACACCGTCGGCGTCCTGCCCTCCCGCAGCCAGTCGGCGACCACCTCGGTCCACGACCGCCACCCCTCGACCGTGTCCTCGACCGAGTCCCGGCCCAGGTAGCGGACGATCGGCTGGTCGGTCAGCGCTTTCGTCCACCGCGGCAACCGCGGTTTCCTGTCCCAGGCCTCCCGCTCGGCCTCACTGGTCGGCGGGCTCTGGAAGAAGACCGTGGTGTCGAACGGCACCCACTCGGCGTCGACGCCGGCGAGTGCCCCCTCCAGCAGCGACGTCGCTCCGCCGTCGGTGAAGAACAGCGGGTGACGCACCTCCACGGCACGCCGGAGGCCGGCGGGCAGCCGACGCAGGAAGCGGCCCAGGGCGTCGACCTCCGCCGGGCCGAACGAGCCGGGCAGCTGGGTCCACAGGACCGCACGCTCGCCGAGAGGTTCGATCGCGTCCAGGAACGCCCGCATCTCGGCCTCGACGCCGACCAGGCGTCGTTCGTGCGTGACGACCTTGGGCAGCTTGACCACGAACCGGAAGCCGGGGTCGGTCTGCCGCGCCCAGGTCGTGACGGTCTTCCTGGCGGGCGTCGCGTAGAACGTGGTGTTGCCCTCGACGGCGTTGCACCAGCCCGCGTAGGCCCGCAGTCGCTCCCCAGCGGGAAGCGACTGCGGCAGGAACCGCCCGAGCCACGCCTTGTGGTTCCACATCGCGCAGCCGACATGAAGACGCGCCACTACGCCTACTTCTTGCCCTTCGGCTCGTCCGTGGACAGCGCGGCGACGAAGGCCTCCTGCGGCACCTCCACACGCCCCACCATCTTCATGCGCTTCTTGCCTTCCTTCTGCTTCTCCAGCAGCTTGCGCTTGCGGGTGATGTCACCGCCGTAGCACTTGGCCAGAACGTCCTTGCGGATCGCGCGGATCGTCTCGCGGGCGATCACGCGGGCACCGATCGCGGCCTGGATCGGCACCTCGAACTGCTGCCTGGGGATGAGCTCGCGCAGACGGGTCGCCATGCGCGTGCCGTACGCGTAGGCGTAGTCCTTGTGCACGATCGCGCTGAACGCGTCGACCGTCTCGCCCTGCAGCAGGATGTCGACCTTGACGAGCTCCGCGTCCTGCTCGCCGGCCTCTTCGTAGTC
>JASLAV010000768.1 GCA_030146905.1 Lentzea sp.
GTCCACCCATCACGTTCGAAACCGACCTCTCCACAGTGCGAGATGGTAAAGCTCAGGATGACCCGGTTGGCGGAAGGGCGTTCCCAGTTCGGTTATGGCATCGTGACCCCCGTGAGTGCGATTCCTGCCGCTGCGGATGTACTGGCTTCCGACCTGGAGGTTCTCAGCCTCCCCGAGGTGGCCGACCGAATGGGACTTCCGGTCACCCGGGTCCACCAACTGCTGCGCGACGGGCAACTGCTCGCCGAGCGGCGCGACGGCGTTCTCGTCGTTCCCGAAGCGTTCATCGCCGCAGGAGCGGTGGTGAAGGGTCTGCCCGGCACCATCACGGTGCTGCGCGACCAGAACTTCTCCACGAACGAGATCCTGCGCTGGCTCTTCACGGAGGACGACAGCCTCCCCGGCACTCCGATCGAAGCATTGCGCGGAGACCGTGGGCGTGAGGTAAAGCGACGCGCTCAGGCCATGGGCTTCTAGTTCACCCGATGCAGGGATTTCAGGCGTCTCCGCAGGCGGGAGACGTCTGAAACCCCTGAACTGGTGGGCATGACCAAGACTCTGCTCGCCGTTCTCGCCGCCCTCGGCCTGCTCCTCTCGCCGGTCGCCGCGACCGCCGCCCCCGTGGTGCAGGCGAAGCCCACCACGCTCGAACTGGACGCCGGCGGCGCCAAGGTCAAGCTGAAGAAGGGCAACAAGCTCCAGATCAAGGGCAAGCTCGGTGCCCAGGGCGAACGCCTGACGCTCGGCCTCGACGTGTTCGCGCAGATCAGGGTCGGTGCGTCGCTGTGGACGAACATCTATACCGCGAACTGCCAGCCGAACGCGACGTTCAACGCCAGGCTCACCATCGACGCCTCCGCCGACCTGCGCCTCTACTTCCCCGGCACGAACGTGTACGCCTCCGCGACGTCGAACATCGTCGTGGTGACCGTGGTCTGACCCGGTCAGGGCTAAGCCCGGCCTCATCTCGTCATCGCCCGTGCGAGCGGTGCCCGGCCGGCGCCGGGCACCGCCACGGCGATCCGCCGCGTTCCCGGCACCGCGACCCGTCGCCACAGCACCTCGCAGCCGACCAGCCCGAGGATGTCGCGGTACAGCGTGTACGCGGTCCGCACGCAGGGCCGCGACGACGGCGACAGCATGGCGATCCCCGGCTCGGCCGACTGATATATCGCATACGAGTGGGCGACGAGGTCGTCGAGAACTCCTTGCACCCGGACGTTTGCGCGCCGGTGCAATCGACACCATTGCAACAACTCGCGGTCGACGCCGTGCGCGTCGAGGACGTCCCGCGGCAGGTACACCCGGCCGCGGTCGAGGTCCTCGCCGACGTCGCGCAGGAAGTTCGTCAGCTGGAACGCCACCCCGAGCCGTGCCGCGTACGGTGCGGTGTCGGCGCGGGGCACGACGGTGCCGAGCACCGGCAGCATCTGCAGCCCGATGACCTCCGCCGAGCCGTGCATGTAGACGCCGAGCGCGTCGAGGTCCGCGTACTCGGTGACGTCGAGGTCCATCCGCATCGACGCCAGGAAGTCGGTGAACAGCTGCCGGTCGATGTCGTAGCGGCGCATCGTGTCCGCCAGTGCGAGCAGGACCGGGTTCGACGGCGCCTCGGCGCCGGCGCGGTCGTCCAGCAACCGCTCGAGCCGGTCGAGCTCACCCGCCCGGTCGTGGACCCCGGCGGCGTCGGCGATCTCGTCGGCCCAGCGCGCGAACGCGTACAGCGCGTGCACAGCGGGCCGCTGGCCGGGCCGCAGCAGCGTCGTGGCGAGGAAGAACGTTCTGCCGTGGCGCGCGTTCACGCGGCGGCAGGCGGCGTAGGCGGAGCCGAGCCTCATTCGTAGCGGGTGGACAGGCCGAACGGGTCCGGCTTCACCAGCGACCGCGCCGCGAGCCCCGACACCACCAGGGCGAAGAACAGGTAGCCCCCCGAGTAGAGCGCCGTGTCGCCGTTCGGGAACGTCACCAGCATCAGGAACACCGACGCGACCGTCACCGTGACCAGCGCGCCCGTGCTCCACGCGAACCCGGCGGCGAGCGCCAGCGGCCAGCTGAAGTACCACGGCAGCGTCGCGGGGGAGAGCAGCGCGACGGCCAGCATCGTCAGCGTGCCGCGCCGGATGCTGTCGCGGACCTCGCCGTCGCGCGCCGCCCACCACTGCGTGTACGCGATCCAGATCAGCACGACCGAGCCGATGCCCCGCGCGACGGCGATGAAGATGCCGCCGTCGACGTAGACGAACCAGTTCACGACCATGCGCGCGAAGTCGCCGACCGCGCTCGGCAGCGACAGCCAGTTGATGATCATCGACGAGCTGCGCAGCGCGGGGATCCAGCCGAGGGTCACCCCGGCGAGCACCGTGCACGCCGCGAACGTCCCGAGGAACGCCACGAGGCCGGGCACCAGGGCCTTGCGGAACTGGGCGCGCTTGTCGCCGTCGAGCCGCGCCGCCCAGATCCAGATGAGGAACGGCGCGATCACGACCGCCGTCGCCTTCACCGAGAACGCGAGGGCGAGCAGCACGAACCCCAGCACGTGCCTGCGGTCGAGCACCAGCAGCACGCCCGCGGCCATCAGGCCGATCATCAGCAGGTCGTTGTGCGCGCCGCCGACGAGGTGGATGAGCAGCAGCGGGTTCGCCGCCACCAGCCACAGCGCGATCGCCGACCGGCCGCCCAGGTGCCTGCTCAGGCCCGGCAGCGCCCAGCACAGCAGCACCAGCCCGCCCGCGAGCGAGAACCGCATGGCGACGACGCCGAGGATGACGCTCGCGTCCGTCGCCCACACGATCGCCTTCGCGACGAGGATGAACAACGGCCCGTACGGCGCGGGGGTGTGCTGCCAGACCCAGCTGACGTTCTCGCTGAGCGTGCTCTGCAGCACGGCCGGCCCGACCTGGTACGGGTCGTAGCCGCTCAGCGCGAGCTGGCCCTGCGCCAGGTAGCTGTAGATGTCCTTGCTGAACAGCGGCGGTGCGAAGAGCAGCGGCAACGTCCACACCGTCACCGCGACCAGCACGGCGAAGTCGCCGATCTCGCCCCACCGCACGAGACGGCCCAGGCGCACCCACGCCCAGATGACGAGGCCGAGCCCCAGGTACAGCACCATGCTGGCGAGGTCGCGGCCGTGGCCGTAGCGCAGCCAGCTCAGCCCGACCTGGGCGAGCAGCGGGTCGCGCTCAAGGATCGCGCCGGCCCCCATGCCGCCGAGCGCGATCAGCGCCACGCCCAGCAGGCCGAGCATGGTCGTGCGGATGGGGATGGCGTACGTGTTCGCGCGCACGACTTGATCAAGCTCCTGCGTAGACACCTCGGAGCTCGTGCGGGGGAGGGACGGAGTTGCTGCCATCGCCCGAACATCGTTGCACAAGGCGGGCAAGCGTCAGCAAGCAACGGGGCACACCGGCAACGAGGTGTTAATGAACTCTCAGGAAGGGGTGCCGATCATGGTTCATGATCGACTCAGAAGGTGCGCCTGGTGGAGCTGATCGCGAGGTCGGCGAGCTTCGAGGCGGCCGGTTCGGCCACGGGAGCGGCGTCGAGCGCCGCCAGCGCGCTCTTGGTCAGGTCCTCGATGCGCTCCTCGACGGCGTCGACGGCGCCGACGTCCACCAGGGCGCGCCGGACCTCCGCGACAGTGGCGAGGTCGAGGTCGGGCTTGCCCAGGGCGGTGTCCAGCACGTCGGCGCCGAACTGCATGCCGAGCGCCACGAGCAGCGTCCGCTTGCCCTCGGAGAGGTCGTCGCCTGCGGGCTTGCCGGTGACCTCGGGGTCGCCGAACACGCCGAGCAGGTCGTCGCGCAGCTGGAACGCGACGCCGATGTCCGCGCCGAACGCCCGCAGCCCGTCGACCAGCTCCGGTGAGCCGCCCGCCATCGCCGCACCCATGTGCAGCGGCCGTTCGACGGTGTACGCGGCCGTCTTGAGCCGGTCGATCCGCAGCGCCGCGTCCGGGGACGAGTCGCCCCGCGCCTGCGTGAGCACGTCCAGGTACTGACCGGCGAGCATCTCGGTGCGCATGTCCCGCCACGGCTCGCTCATCCGGCGCAGCACATCGGACGGCAGCCCGGCGGCGAAGAGCATGTCGTCCGCCCACGCCAGCGCGATGTCGCCGATCAGCACGGCCGCCGACATGCCGAACCGCTCCGCGGAGCCCAGCCAGCCCTGCTCGCGGTGCCGCGCGCCGAACGCGATGTGCACGGTCGGCTTGCCCCTGCGCACCGAGGAGGCGTCCATCAGGTCGTCGTGGATCAGCGCGCACGCCTGGATCAGCTCCAGTGAGCTGACCGCCGTGAGCACCTCGTTCGCGAGCTCGCCGCCGGGGTCGCCGCCGGCCGCCCGCCACCCCCACCATGCGTAGGTCGGGCGGATCCGCTTCCCACCGCCCAGCACGAAGTCCGAGAGCGCGTCCACCGCGCTCGCGAAGCTCGGGTCCATCGCCTCGCCGGACGCGCGCCGGGAGGCCAGGTACGTGGTCAACGCTTCTTCGACGTGCCGGGGCAACGACACGTCGATGGGGTGGTGGGACACGCGTCCATGGTCCGCTGTGTCCGGGGCCACCCGCATGCCGGGGGCCGCGTACCACATCGTGAGTGGATGTCTCACTTGGCGGAAGTACCACTAGGGTTGGACCCATGACGTCGGTGGTGGAGCGGCTGCAGGGGCAGTCACCCAAGTTCTCGGTGGAGTTCATGCCACCGAGGGACGCGGAGGACGAGAAGGTCCTCTGGAAGGCCGTCCGCGAGCTGGAGGGCCTCGACCCCGCGTTCGTGTCGATCACCTACGGAGCCGGCGGGTCGCGCCGTGACCGCACCATCCGCTCCACCGGCCGCATCGCGCAGGAGACGACGCTGCTGCCCGTCGCGCACCTGACCGCCGTCGACCACTCGGTGGCCGAGCTGCGCAACGTCATCGGCTGGTACGCGGCGATCGGCGTGCGCAACGTCCTCGCGCTGCGCGGCGACCC
>JASLAV010000789.1 GCA_030146905.1 Lentzea sp.
GTTGACGGTGCCGTGGACGAGCGGCGAAAACCTCAGCCTTGACGACACACCGGATCAGCCGGATGACCGAGGCCGTCGAGGTGCCGTGGTCCTACCGTTGTCTCTCGTGGACAGTCATCGGGGCCAGTGGCCGATCGCCGGTGTGCTCGCGCTCCTCATGCTGGGCGAGCTCATCTTGATGAACGGGCCGCGCAGCGCCGAGGCGCTCGTGTGGCTGCTCAGCGTGCCCCTCTGCATCGCCGCGGTCGCCTCGTTCAGGTCGCGCGCCTTCACCATCCCGGTGGCGGTGGTGTCGATCCTCGTGTCGTCCTTCGTCATCCGGGTCTTCGACGTCAGCACGCAGACGATCCTGAGCCCGTTGACGATCGCGGAGACCGCCGCGTGCCTCGTCCTCACGGCTGTCGTGGTGCGCGAGGAACCGCGCCGCGCCGCCATGTGGTCGGTCGGCTCGCTGATGGCGGTGAGCCTGTTCGCCGCCGTCGTCCGGGCCAACTGGCTGTCGGGCCACAACTTCAACGAGATGTTCGGTGCGCTGGTCCTGGGCTTCACGGCCGTCGGCACCGGTCTCTACTTCCGCGCCCGTGACAGGGAGAGCGGCCGCATGATCGCCGCCGTCGTCACCGACGCGCAGAAGGAGGAGCGCATCGCGCTGGCCCGCGAGCTGCACGACGTCGTCGCCCACCACGTGACGGGCATGCTCGTGCAGGCCCAGGCCGCGCTGGAGGTCTCCGACGACGACCCGAAGGCCGCTCACCGCCTGCTGCCGGGCATCGTCCGCTCCGGCACGGAGGCGCTGGGCGCGATGCGGCGCCTCGTCGGCACCCTTCGCCAGGGCGAGAACGACGTCGCCACGACCGACGTCGCCGCCGACGTCATCTCGGCCGTCGAACGCACGCGTGAGCTCGGCTTCGACACCCGCCTGCGCATCGACCTGCCCGACGACGTACCGCCTGAGCTGGGCCGCTCGGTGTTGCGCCTGGTCCAGGAGGCGCTGACGAACGTGCACAAGCACGCGCAGGGCCCCACCATGATCGACGTGGAGATCGCGCGGACGCCGAGCGGCGCGTTGCGCGTGGTCGTCACCGACGACGGCCGGCCTGGCGAGCTGAACCAGGGGGGCTACGGTCTGGTGGGCATGCGGGAGCGGGTGGACCTGCTCGGCGGCCTGTTCTCCGCCGGCCCGCGTGAGAACGGCTGGCAGGTGCTCGCAGAGCTACCCCTGGAGGGGAAGAAGTGATCTCGGTCCTCATCGCCGACGACCAGGAGATGGTCCGCGTCGGCTTCCGGATGATCCTCGAGAAGCAGCCCGACATCACCGTCGTGGCGGACGTGCCGGACGGCATCTCCGCCGTGTCCGCCGCCCGTGAGCACAAGCCGGACGTGGCGCTGCTGGACATCCGCATGCCCGGCCTGGACGGGCTGGAGGTCACCAAGAAGCTGTCCGGTTCCACGAAGGTCGTCGTGGTGACCACGTTCGACCTCGACGAGTACGTGCACACGGCGCTGGAGAACGGCGCGTCCGGGTTCCTGACGAAGGACGCCGGTCCGGCGCTGCTCGTCGAGGCCGTGCGGGCGGCGGCGCAGGGCAACGCGTTGATCTCGCCGCAGGTGACCGTGCGAATGCTGGAGCACTTCTCGCGACCGGCGCAGCGCCCCGACCTCGGGCTGCTGACGGCGCGGGAGCAGGACGTCGTGCGGGAGGTGGCGCGCGGGCTCACCAACCAGGAGATCGCGTCGGCGCTCTTCCTGTCGCTGTCGACGGTGAAGACGCACATCGCGTCCGTGCAGATGAAGCTGAACGTGCGCAACCGCGTCGGGATCGCCTCGTGGGCGTGGCGGGCGGGTCTGGTGAACTCGTGACCACGCCGACGGAGTTCCCGCCCGCGATCGGCAAGGTGGCCACCCGTGAGCTGGCCGCGCACGGCTACACGACGTTCGACTCGCTGACGAAGGTCTCGGCGAAGGAGCTGCTGAATATCCACGGCGTCGGACCGAAGTCCATCAGGATCCTGGGGGAGGAGCTGGCGGCGCAGGGCAAGGCCTACGCCGCCGACTGACTCTTAGACGCCCATCGGGTGCCAGACCGTCTTCGTCTCCAGGTAGGCGCGGATCCGCGACAGGTCGGGCGTGACCGCGAAGTCCTCGCCGGCCTTGTTGCGCAGCACGCGCTTCACCGTTCCCGCCGCCGACCGCTCCAGGTCGGCGCGCAGCGAGTCCGGTGCGCCGGTGAGGTCGAGCGCGTTCACGTCGGCGTGCGACGCGAGCCACGGCGCGATCTCCGCTGTGCGGCCGGTGATGATGTTGACGACACCGCCGGGCACGTCGCTCGTGGCGAGCACCTCGGACAGCGTGATCGCGGGCAGCGGCCGGTCCTGCGAGGTGATGACCACGCAGGTGTTGCCGGAGGCGATCACCGGTGCGATCACCGACACCAGGCCCAGCAACGACGACTGCTGCGGCGCCAGCACCGCGACGACGCCCGTCGGTTCCGGCGTGGAGAACGAGAAGTACGGCCCGGCGACGGGGTTCGACGACCCCAGCACGGCCGCGATCTTGTCGGTCCAGCCCGCGTACCAGACCCAGCGGTCGATCGCGGTGTCCACGGTGGACTGGGCCTTCTTCAGCGGCACGCCCTCCGAGGCCGCGACCTCGCTGACGAACTGCTCGCGGCGGCCCTCCAGCACCTCGGCCACGCGGTACAGGACCTGGCCGCGGTTGTAGGCCGTGGCACCGGACCAGCCGCCGAAGGCCTTGCGGGCGGCGGCGACGGCGTCGCGCGCGTCCTTGCGGGAACCCAGCGCGGCGTTGGCGAGGAAGGCGCCCTTCGAGTCGGTCACCGGGTAGCTGCGGCCGGACTCCGACCGCGGGAACTTGCCACCGATGTAGAGCTTGTAGGTCTTCGCGACCGTGACGCGATCAGACATCGAGGTAGGCCTCCAGACCGGTGCGGCCGCCCTCACGGCCGAAGCCCGACTCCTGGTACCCGCCGAACGGCGCGGTCGGGTCGAAGCGGTTGAACGTGTTGGACCACACCACACCGGCGCGCATCCGTTGCGCCATCCAGAGGATGCGCGAGCCCTTCTCCGTCCAGATGCCGGCGGACAGGCCGTACGGCGTGTTGTTCGCCTTGGCCACCGCCTCGTCGGGCGTGCGGAACGTCAGCACCGACAGCACCGGGCCGAAGATCTCCTCGCGGGCGATGCGCATCGCCTGCGAGACGTTGGAGAAGACGGTCGGGGCGAAGAAGAAACCCTTGTCCGGCAACGGGCACGACGACGTCCAGCGCTGGGCGCCCTCGGCCTCGCCCGACTCGGTCAGCTCCTTGATCCTGTCCAGCTGCTCGCGCGAGTTGATCGCGCCGACGTCGGTGTTCTTGTCCAGCGGGTCGCCGACGCGCAGCGTGGACACCCGCGCGTGCAGCTTCTCCAGCAGCTCGTCGGCGACGGACTCCTGCACCAGCAGGCGCGACCCGGCGCAGCAGACGTGGCCCTGGTTGAAGAAGATGCCGTTGACGATGCCCTCGACGGCCTGGTCGAGCGGGGCGTCGTCGAACACGATGTTCGCGGCCTTGCCGCCCAGTTCCAGCGTGAGCTTCTTGTTCGTGCCGGCCAGCTGACCCTGGATGATCTTGCCGACCTCGGTGGACCCGGTGAAGGCCACCTTGTTCACGTCGTCGTGCCGGACGATCGCGCTGCCGACGTCACCGGCACCGGGGATGATGTTGACGACACCCGGCGGCAGGTCGCACTGCTGGATGATGTCGGCCAGCACCAGCGCGGTCAGCGGCGTGGTCTCCGCCGGCTTGAGCACGACGGTGTTGCCGCACGCCAGCGCGGGCGCGATCTTCCACGCCGCCATCAGCAGCGGGAAGTTCCACGGGATCACCTGTCCCGCGACGCCCAGCGGCCGCGGGTCGGGCCCGTAGCCCGCGTAGGAGAGCTTGTCGGCCCACCCCGCGTGGTAGAAGAAGTGCGAGGCGGCCGTCGGGACGTCGACGTCGCGCGACTCCTTGATCGGCTTGCCGTTGTCGAGCGACTCCAGCACCGCGAGCTCGCGCCCGCGTTCCTGGATCTGCCGCGCGATCCGGTAGATGTACTTGGCGCGCTCACTGCCCGGCATCTTCGACCACACGCGGTCGTAGGCGCGGCGGGCGGCCTTGACCGCGGTGTCCACATCGGACTGCGACGCGGTGGAGACCTCCGCCAGCACCTCCTCGGTGGCCGGGTTGACGGTCTTGAGCGGCTCGCCGGAGCCCTCGACGAACTTGCCGTCGACGAACATCCGGTAGTTCGGCTTGAGGTTCGCGATGTCCCGCGACTCGGGCGCGGGGGCGTATTCCCACATGTCTTCTCAGTCCACCGTCACGTAGTCCGGGCCGCTGTAGTGGCCGTCCAACTGGGTCCGCCGCTGCATGAGCAGGTCGTTCAGCAACGTCGACGCGCCGAACCGGAAGAGGTGCGGGTCGAGCCACTCCGGCCCGGCCACCTCGTGCACCGCCACCAGGTACTTGATCGCGTCCTTGGTGGCGCGGATGCCGCCGGCGGGCTTGACCCCGCGCAGCTCACCCGTCTGGTCCTTCCAGTCCCGCACCGCCTGCAGCATCACGTGCGTGACCGGCAACGTCGCGGCCGGCTGCACCTTGCCGGTCGAGGTCTTGATGAAGTCGCCACCGGCCAGCAGCGCGAGCCAGGACGCGCGGCGCACGTTGTCGTACGTCACGAGCTCGCCGGTCTCGAGGATGACCTTGAGGTGCGCGTCGCCGCACGCCTCCTTGATCTTGACGATCTCCTCGAACACCTGCCCGTAGCGGCCGGAGAGGAACGCGCCGCGGTCGATCACCATGTCGACCTCGGAGGCGCCCTGCTCGACGGCGAAGCGGGTGTCGGCCAGCTTGACGTCCATCGTGCTGCGCCCGCTGGGGAACGCCGTGGCGACGCTGGCGACGTTGATGCCGGTGTCCCGGAGCTCGTCGGCGGCCGTCTTGACCATGTCCGGGTAGACGCAGACCGCCGCGACCCGCGGCACCTCCGGCCGCTCGGGGTCCGGCCGCTTGGCCTTGGCGGCCAGGCCGCGCACCTTGCCGTGGGTGTCGGCGCCCTCGAGCGTGGTGAGGTCCACCATGCTGATCGCCAGGTCGATGGCGTGCAGCTTGGAGGCCTTCTTGATGCTCCGCGTGCCGAGGCCCGCGGCTCGTTGCTCGACGCCGACCTGGTCGACGCCGGGGAGCCCGTGGAGGAAACGCCGCAGCGACGAGTCGTCGCGCACGGCGTCAGCCAGGGCCGACGGCAGTGTCGTTGGAGCAGCCATGTCCGCGAGTCTAAGCGGAATGGGACGCCCGTCCTAAGTGCGGCGATCCGCGCAGGTCAGAGCGGCTGAGAGGCACCGTCCGCCCGAGCTCCTGCCACGGCGGCACGGCACCGGCTTCAGCGCAGCAGTTCGGGCCGATCGATGATGACCACCTCGCCCGCACGGCCGTGCTCCTCGTAGAACTCGGCGACGTCGTCGAGGTCCTCCACCGGTTCGCCCAGCCACGACCAGTCGCCCGGCAGCTTCGCGAGCTCGTCGCGCGCGATCTTGAGCACGTACTCGAGGCGGTTGACGTCACGGCGGAGGTGAAAGCCGGCCTGCGGGCTGGAGATGACCACCGTCCACCGGTGGGTGGCGCGTTCGCCGTCCATCTTGAGCCAGATGCGCGCGCCGGCCATTTCCGCCAGTTCGACGAAGTCGGCCAGCCTCATCACTCGAGCAGTTCGCGCAGGATGCCGCGTTTCTTCTTCTTGGGCCCCTTCACCTCGACGCCGCCCATGATGGCGAGCCCGGTGATCCGCACGGTCGGCGCGCCGGGGATGTGCGGCCGCCCCGGCGCGCGGTCCTCGAAGGCGCCCATGAACCCGAACCCGTCGACCGTGATGTTGATGTCGTCGGGCACCCGGATCTCGACACCGCCCCAGAACGCGAAGCAGCTGATGGTGACCTCCTGCTCGGCGAACCGGGCGTGGGTCAGGTCGATCTCGACGCCGCCCATGACCGCGACGGCGTTGTGCAGGCGCGGGACGACCCACTGGCCCTTGCGGTTGACGCCGGACCAGAAGGCGACCGACACCGCGCTGCCGGGCTCGCCGCCGATCCTGTCGCTCACCGCCGGCTGGTACTGCGGCCCGACCTGGGGCTGCGGCAGTCCGCTGAGCACCAGGTCGGCGGTGATGGGCACGAGCTCGCCGTAGGTCTTGGCGGCGTAGACCGCCACCAGGCGCTCGTCCAGCTCGTGGATGTCCAGGCGCCCCTCGGCGGTCGCCTTGTGCAGCACCTGCGCGATCCGTTCGCGGTCAGCGTCCGAGGCGCGCATGTGACTGTGGTCAGCCGGTACCAGCTCGTCGCTCACCCGATCGAGTCTAGAACCCCTACTTCCTGTTCGGGGCGTACTTGACCGTGATCGCCAGTGCCGAGGCGAGGGCGGCGGCGACCGCCGCGGCGAGGGCGGGGCTGTAGCCCCACGCCAGCGGCAGCACGCCGATCACCACGGCGAGCGTGCCGGACACGCCCAGGATGACCAGCGGGGACTCGCACCACTGCCGGGCGTGCTTCTGTTCGATCGTCACCGTTCGCACCTCCGCGTCTCAACCGGACACGAGACACTTCGGAGTCGCTTCGTCGATCCTTGACTCCCGGAACGGGTCCGGGAGTCACTGGATCGGGTGGTCATCGGAACGGGTTGGTGACCGGTGGGTCGGCCGGCCGCACCGACTTCTCCAGCGCTTCGACCTCCTCCTGGGGCGCGGGGCCCTGCGCGAAGCCGACGCCCGACCGCAGCGCGAGCCGCACGTCGTTGGTGAACACGAGCTGGACGTCGCCGCCGGAGTCGATGACCCTGTCGAGCTGCCACGACGTCTGAACGGTGTAGGGCACCCGGACCTGGACGTGCTCGTCGAACCTCAGGCTCTGCGCGAGCTGGCGTTCCCGCTCCCGGTCGTCAGGGAAGCCCTCCACCGAGACGCTGGCCCACGCGCCGGGTTCCCACTCGAAGGCGAGGTAGTTGCCGTTCCACAAGGCGCGCTTGCCGTTGACGTCCGGCACCGGCTCGCCCGGCAGCGGCCGCATCGTGCCCGCCGCGAACACCGTGACGCTGGCGGCCTGGTCGCCGCCGCCCACCGGCCTCAGCCGGATCGACTGGCTCGTGCGCCCGGTGGTGAAGGACTCCTGCCGCAACCCCGGCACCGGGCCGGCGCTGATGGTGCGCACCAGCGGGTCGAACGTCCTGACCGCCACCGGCGGCTCGGCGGAGGGCCGGAGCAGCAGCGGCAGCACGCCCGCGACGAGCAGCACGACCGCCCCGGCCGCCGCCACCCGCAACGACTTGGCGCGCTTCCCGCTCCTGATCGCCCGGTCGACGCTGACGCCGTCCGAGGCGGGCACCTCCGCGGTCCGCAGCGGCCCGAGCAGCCGCGCACCGTCCTCTTCGGACATCATCGAGCCACTCCCAACTGCGTGCGCAGGGCAGCCAGCCCGTCGGAGGTCTGGCTCTTCACCGTGCCTTCGGAACACCGCAGGGTGCGCGCGACCTCGGCCACGGGCAGGTCGAACAGGAACCGCAGGACGAGCACCGCGCGCTGGCCGGGTGGCACGCGCATCAGGGCGCCCCTGACCTCCTCGCGGGTCTCGACGTCCGGGTTCACGACGGC
>JASLAV010000840.1 GCA_030146905.1 Lentzea sp.
GTTCTGGGAGCGCTCCCAGATGTTGGGGAGTGTCGTACTGGCTTCGAACGTGTGTCAAGACACACTCCGGGGTACACCAGGTGTTTGAGAGCAGCGCCGATGCGGTGACCTCGTAATTCATGTCCTAGGTCACAGTTGGGAAACCTGGGAGCGTTCCCGGAAATGTGACCTTTGGGTTAACAGTGCGTGCTGCGCCCGGCACGCAGCGCGTCAGAAGTGAGTGCGGGACCAGAGCGGTTGCGGGAGCCCGCGTCAGGCGCTTTCGCGGCGCACCAGCGAGGTCGGCAGCAGCAGCGACGGCGGCAGGCCGTCCTCGCCGGCCAGCTCGCCCAGCAGGCGCCACGTCATGGTGCGGCCGAGCTGCTCCACGTCCTGCCGGACGGTGGTGAGCGGCGGGGTCGCGGTCGAGGCCAGCAGCGAGTCGTCGAACCCGACCACCGCGACGTCCTGCGGAACGCGCCTGCCGCGTGCGTGCAGGACCTGCAGCACGCCCAGCGCGATGATGTCGGCGGCGACGAACACGGCGTCGATGTCGGGTGCGCGGTCGAGCAGCTCCGCCATCGCGCGGGCGCCGCTCTCCGGCGTGAAGTCCGCCTCGGCCACGAGGTCCGCGGCCAGCCTCGCCTCGCCGAGCCCCCTGCGCCAGCCGCTGAGCCGGTCGAGGCCCGCCGCCATGTCGCGCGGGCCCGCGACGGTCGCGATCCGGTGGCGTCCCAGCGAGACCAGGTGCCGCACCGCGTCCAGGCCGCCGGTGAAGTTGTCCGAGTCGACGAACGGGACGGTCGTCGCGGCGAGCGGGCGGCCGCCGACCACCACCGGCAGGCCGATCTCCTGCAGCTTGCGCGGCAGCGGGTCGTCACCGTGCAGGCTCACGAGCAGCGCGCCGTCGACGTGGCCACCCGCGAGGTAGGTGAGGAGGTCGTCGTGGTCCTCCGGCAGGCTGAGCATGAGCAGCAGCTGGACGTGCCGCCCGGCGAGCTCGGCGTGGACGCCGCGCATCACCCCGGCGAAGAACGGGTCGCCGAGCACCCTGCCGCTCTGCTCGGAGACGATCAGCGCGATCGCGTTGGACTTGCTGCCCGCCAGTGAGCGTGCGGCCTGGTTCGGGCTGTACTTGAGGTGCGTGATCGCCGTGTGGACCGCGTCGCGGGCCTTGGCGCTCACGTACTGCTCACCGTTGATCACGCGCGAGACCGTCGACTTCGAGACGCCGGCCAGCCGCGCGACCTCCTCGATGCGCGGGCCTGGCCGCCGGTGCCGGTCGATCTCCGTCATGCCGCTCATCGTAGGGCCGTGAGAGCGCGTTCCCGACACGCCGCTGTGCCGGGAACGCGGCTTGGGGTCGGTGCGGGACGCCTGAACGCGCAGAACGTCCCGCCCCGAGGTCTGTCACGGCTCCGCACCCCACACGACGGAACCACCGGCGTGGGCGGTGACCCTGTCGAAGTCGGTGAGAGCAGCGCTGATCCGGTAGCTGTGGTCGTCGGACTGGTTGAAAGTGGACCAATCGGACTTCGCGGTCCGCACCTGGATGTCGCCCGTGCTCGCCCCGGCCGCGAGGCTGCCGGAGGGGAAGGACACCTCCAGGTAGGCGTCGGCGCCCGCGCGTGCGGTCGTCAGCTTGACCACCCGGACGCCGACGTTGGCGCAACCGATCTGCGCCCAGTCGCACCACGCCTGGTACGTCGCCGACGGCGGGTCGCCGGTGAACCAGTACCTGATCGTCGTGCCGGCGAGGCTGACCGGTGCGGTGCCGCGGTTCGTCAGCTGGAGCGCCGCCCCGATCTGGTTCGACGTGGCCGGGCCGGAGCCCTTGTGCTGCACCGACAGCGTGCTCACGGCGCCGGGAAGGGTGCGGGTGGTGACGGGAGCGCTGGCGGCGGAGACGTTGCCGGCGGCGTCCTTCGCTCGCACCGTGAACGAGTACGACGTGTCCGGTGTCAGCCCGGTGAGCACCAGGCTCGTCGTGGCCGACGAGCCGACGACCCCGGTCCCGTCGAGGACCTCGTACCCGGTGACGCCGACGTTGTCCGTGGACGCCGTCCAGCTGAGACCGACGCTCGTGCCGGCGGCGTTCGAGGCGGTCAGTCCACTGGGGACGGAAGGCGGCTGGCTGTCCTCGACGCCACCGCCGGGCTCGGTGCCCCACACCGTCGCGCCGTCCTGGCGCAGCACGATCCGGTCGGTCTGGAGGACGGTGTTGCCGGTGCCCAGTCCGGCGTAGGACCAGTCGTCGGCGGGGTCCCACGTCCCGGCACTGGTGATGCGGAACTGGACCTCCTTGCGGTACGCGGACTGCCCGGCCGGTGCCACGCCGGTGCACGGGATCTCCACGTAGTAGACCGAGCCGCGGTGCTGTGCCGGCGGACTCGCCGCGCCGCACTGGTTGTAGTTCGTGGTGACGGTGATCTGGTTCGGGGTGGTGGCGCCGTCGAGCGTGAAGTAGTAGCGCAGGGTCCCGTTGAACGTCCGCGCCGGCCACGCGCTCTTGTTGAGCACGAACGCCTTGACCTCGGTGAACTGGGCGGCGCTCTGGTTCACCGACGCCTGGACGGTGAGCTCGGGACCGTCGGGCGTCTCGGTCACCGGGAAGTTCGCCAGCGGTGTGCCGCCGAACTCGCCGTAGAGGCGGGCGAGCGCACCGGTGAAGCCCGCGTTGTAGTCGAGCGCGACCTCGTTCATCACGTAGTCGCTGCGGCTGTCGGTGTAGGCGTCGTTGTTGGTGCTGGGACCGCCGACCAGTGCGCCGTGGAGGACATGCCGGCTGACGGCCGGTTCCTGGATGCTGTCGGCCCACGAGCCGTGCGCCGTGCGGTGGTGGGGGTTGCGCGGCGGGTTGGTACCGAAGCCGACGACGTAGCTCGCGCTGCGCGGGTTGTCGCCGAGGGCGTAGTTCACCTGCCGCACGCCGAAGTCGTGGTAGGTCTTGGCACGTGCGCTGTCGCGTGTGGACAACCAGTCCGAGTACGTCAGCGCGGCGAACGCCGTGTTGGCC
>JASLAV010000844.1 GCA_030146905.1 Lentzea sp.
CCCGAGCAGCGCGCCGTAGGTGTAGCCGGCGATGCCGAGCGCCTGCACCACGATCGGGTCCGCCGTGGTCTTGTTCGAGGAGGCGAACAGACCCGCGCAGACGATCAGCAGTCCGGCCCACGCCACGGTCCAGATCCGGCCGTGGCGCAGGCGTTCCTCATCGGTCATCGGGGTCTTGCGGATGCGTTCGTAGATGTCCGTGACCGTGCTGGAGGCCAAGGCCCCCAGCGACGACGACAGCGCGGCCGCCAGGATCCCGGCGATCACGAAGCCGGACAGGCCGCTCGGCAGGTCGTTGACGATGAAGTGGGCGAACAGCTCGTCCTTGTTGCCCAGCCCCAGGTCCTTCACCGGGTCGACGCCGGCGTAGAACGCCCACATCATCACGCCGATGACCAGGAAGAACGCGAACTGCAGGAACACCACGAACCCGGAGGCGATTAACGCCTTCTGCGCGGACTTCACGTCCCGCGTGGCCATGAGCCGCTGCACGATCAGCTGGTCGGCGCCGTGCGAGGCCATCGACAGCAGCGCGCCGCCGAAGAACGCGGCGATGAACGGGTAGGCGCCCGTCAGCGGTGACGAGGTGAAGTCGAAGAGCTGGAACTTGTTGGCGTCGGCGGCCTTGGAGAACCAGCCGTCCGGCAGCTGCCCCGCCAGCACCCAGATGACCACGACGCCGCCGAGGACGTACCAGAGCATCTGGATGGCGTCGACCCACACGACGGCGCGGACACCGCCGAAGAAGCTGTAGAACACCATCGCGATGCCGAGCGCCACCACGATCGCCCAGTACGACGCGGTGATCCCGTACTCGGCGAGCACGACCTTGATCGGGATCGCGGTCGCGAACAGCCGGATGCCGTCCGCGAGCAGGCGCGTGAACAGGAACGTCACGGACGCCGTCGCGCGCATGCCGTTGCCGTACCGCTTGCCCAGGAACGCGTACGCCGTCACGAGGTCACCGGCGATGTAGCGCGGCAGCAGCACGAAGCTGACGATGATCCGGCCGACGATGTAGCCCAGCGCGAGCGTCAGGTACGTCATGCCGCCCTGCGCGGGCGTCGCCATGTAGGCGATCACCGGGACGCTCAGCACGGTGAGCGTCGACGTCTCCGCCGACACGACGGACAGGCAGACGACCCACCACGAGATCCGCTTCTCGCTGACGAAGTAGTCGGTGGACGACTTCTGCCTGCCGCCGATCGCCATGCCGATCAACGGCATGCCGACGAGGAACAGGGCGATGATCGCGAGGTCTAGTGCGCGCACTTCGGTTCCCCCACATTCAGCTTGGTCACTGCGGTCGTGACGGGCTCCGGCAGCCTCAACGGCCCCTCACCGGGCGTGATGCTGCCGAGCAGCCGCGGGCCGGACGCACCGGTCGCGGACGGCGTGTTGCCGGGGATCCCGTGCCACGTCAGGAACCCGAGCAGGGCGGCGAGGTAGGCCTCCTTGCCGTCGCGCGGCAGGCCCAGCGAGTCGCTGATCCTCAACGGGATCGGGTCGAGCGCCTTCGCGAGCGCCTCGACGAGCACCGGGTTGCGCATCCCTCCGCCGGACCCGATGACGGTGCTCGCGTCGTGGGCCCGGCAGGCGTCCGCGACGGTGCGGGCGGTCAGCTCCACGAGCGTCCTGAGCATGTCCTCCGCGGTGAGCGTGGGGAGGCCGTCCAGGTACCCGGCGTTGAAGAGCTCCTTGCCCGTCGACTTGGGCCACGGCTTGGCGTAGTACGGGTCCGTCAGCAGCTTCTTGAGGACGTCTTCGCGGACGGTGCCGCGCCGCGCGAACTCGCCGTCGGTGTCCTGGCGCCTGCGGCCGTCCGAGACGACCTCCATGACGGCGTCCATCAGCGCGTTGCCGGGGCCGGTGTCGTAGGCGATCGGCGGGCTTCCCGGCCGGACGACGGTGATGTTCGCGATGCCGCCGATGTTCAGCGCGATGGCGGGCGCATCGCCGGCGAGCCAGAGCGCGTCGAGCGTGGACGCGAGCGGTGCGCCGTGACCTCCCGCGGCGACGTCGCGCACGCGCAGGTCGGCGACGACGGGGAGACCGGTCCGTTCGGCGATCCACGCGGGCTGGCCGAGCTGGAGGGTGCCGAGGCACTCGCCGTCCTGCACCTCGTGGTGGACGGTCTGGCCGAGCGAGGCGACCAGGTCCGCCGGCAGGTACCCGGCGGCGACTTCTCCGAAAGCCTGCCCGAGCGAGGTGTCGAAGGCGCACACTTCCGCGAGGTCCCGCGGCTTCGCCAACAGGTCCTGGGGGAATGGATGTTCGGCGCACTGCACCGGCACGAGCTCGACGGTGTCACCGTTGATCGACAGGTCGGCGACGGCCACGTCGATGCCGTCCATCGACGTGCCGGAAATCAGCCCGATCACCCTCACGACGTGTGGTCTATTCCACAGCGTGGTCGGACGCAAGAGCTGTGGTGAAATTTTCGCCTAAATGAGCAGCACATGGTTGACAGGTCACATGCGGGCCTGTGAAACCATGGTCCCGTGTCGACGTCTTCCCTTGTCCTGATCCTCGTAGTCGTGGCGGTCGTGCTGATCGCGGCGCTGGTGACCGGTGTGGTGCTGACGCGTCGCCGTCGCATCAGCCTGACCCAGAAGGAGGAGGCTCCACGCCCTGGTGGTTACCAGGCGTCGTCCGGTATCTCGCTGACCCCCGCCGCACCCACCGTCCCCGTCGTGCCGGACGTTCCGGTCGCCGAGCCGGTCGTCCCGGCCCAGGTCGAGCACCCGGTGGCCGAGCGGACCGAGGTGGACGGTCAACCGGGCGTGGGCGACGACGCCTCCGTACCGCGCGACTCCGTGAAGCGCGGCTTCGTCGAGGTCGACCTGCCGGTCGAGGCCTCCGAGGTCGAGGAGATCGAACCGACCGCCGGCCGCCTGGAGCGCCTGCGCGGCAAGCTGTCGAAGTCGCGCAACGCGTTCGGCAGCAGCCTGCTGGGCCTGCTCGGCGCCGGTGACCTCGACGAGGACTCGTGGCAGGACGTCGAGGACACGCTGCTGATCGCGGACCTGGGCGCGGCCACGACCACCGAGATCGTCGACACGCTGCGCGCCAGGATCGCTTCGTCCGGGGTGCGCACCGAGACCGAGGCCCACGCCCTGCTGCGCTCGGTCCTGGTCTCCGCACTGGACCCGTCGATGGACCGCTCACTGAAGGCGCTGCCGCACTCCGGCAAGCCCGCCGTGCTGCTCGTCGTGGGCGTCAACGGCGTCGGCAAGACCACCACCACCGGCAAGCTCGCCCGCGTGCTCGTGGCCGACGGCCGCACGGTGCTGCTGGGGGCCGCTGACACGTTCCGCGCCGCTGCCGCGGACCAGCTGGAGACCTGGGGCAAGCGCGTCGGGGCCGAGACGGTGCGTGGGCCTGAGGGTGGGGATCCGGCTTCTGTCGCCTTCGACGCTGTGAAGCGCGGGATGGATGCCGGTGTGGACACCGTTCTCATCGACACGGCTGGGCGGTTGCACACCAAGGTCGGGTTGATGGACGAGCTCGGCAAGGTCAAGCGGGTGATCGAGAAGCAGGCCGTTGTCGACGAGGTTCTGCTGGTTCTGGATGCGACCACCGGGCAGAACGGGCTCACTCAGGCTCGGGTTTTCTCTGAGCAGGTTGCCATTACCGGGATCGTGTTGACCAAGCTGGACGGCACGGCCAAGGGTGGGATCGTTTTTCAGGTTCAGCGGGAGTTGGGGGTGCCGGTCAAGTTGGTCGGGCTTGGGGAAGGGGCCGACCACCTTGCTCCGTTCGAGCCCGGGGCCTTTGTGGATGCCTTGCTCGGATAGCTTGCTGTTGCGTGGGTTTTCTGGGGGCGCTGCCCCCAGACCCCCCCGGCAATCTGATCCGGGGGGTCCGCGCCGCTGGCGGGTTGATGGCACGCCTTTTGCTTTGGGCGGCTTGCTGTTGCTTGGTTTGGTTGCGTTGCGGAGCTTCGCTCCGGAAGACTCGCTGCTGCTCGGCTTCGCCTTCGTCTGCTTGTCAGGTGGTCTGGTCGGCCAGTCTCTTCGCCACTGCCAGCACCTCCGGGAGGATGCGGTTCACCGCGTCTTTCGTGAGCCTTCCCTCCGGGCCCGACACCGACACCGCTGCCAGCGTTGGTCCGCCCACCACCGGCACCGCGATGCAGCGCACGCCCAGTTCCTGCTCCGACTCGTCCAGGGCGTAGCCGCGTGCTGCGATCTCGTCCAGCTCGTTCAGCAGTTCCGTGGCGTCCGTGATCGTGTTCGACGTGTACGCCGGCAGGCCCGTGCGGTCCAGCAAGGCCTGGACCTCGTTGCGCGGCAGTTGCGACAGCATCGCCTTGCCCACGCCTGTGCCGTGGGGCAGCAGGCGGCGGCCTACTTCGGTGAACATTCGCATCGAGTGCTTTGACGGGACCTGGGCCACGTAGACGACCTCGTCGCCGTCCAGCACTGCCAGGTTCGCCGTTTCCTCCACCGAGTCGACCAGCTGGGACAGGAACGGTCTTGCCCGGGTGCCGTATTGGCGGGACGCGGTTTCGCCCAGGCGGATCAGTCGTGAGCCGAGGGTGTAGCGCCTGTTGCTGTTCTGCCGCACATAGCCCAGCGTGACAAGTGTGCGGATGAGCCGGTGGATCGTGGGGAGCGGCAGGCCTGACGACGCCGCCAGCTCGGACAGCGAGGCTTCGCCACCCGCGTCTGCCAGGCGTTCCAGCAGGTCGAAGGCTCTCTGCAGGGACTGCACGCCACCTGTTGACACGTGCGGCTCCTCTCATTGCAGTTCCGCAATGCAAAAACTATAGTCCACACAGCAAAACCAAGAGAGGTGGATCCAGGTGCAGGTCCTCAGCGAAGAGGCTCTCGAGTTCGTCGCCAAGCTGCACGAGGCGCACGCCGCCCGCCGGGACGAGCTGCTCGCCGTGCGCAAGGAGCGGCGGCCTCTCGGTTTTCTCGAGGAGACGCGCGGGATTCGCGACGGTGAGTGGCGGGTGGCGGAAGCGCCGGAGGCGTTGCTCGACCGTCGTGTCGAGATCACCGGGCCCACCGAGCGCAAGATGACGATCAACGCGCTCAACTCGGGGGCGAAGGTGTGGCTCGCCGACCTGGAGGACGCCAACACGCCTCACTGGGACAACGTCGTGCAGGGGCAGGTCAACCTCTACGAGGCGGCGCGCGAGACGATCGAGTTCACCTCGCCGGAGGGCAAGGAGTACCGGCTCAAGGGCGGGCCCTACCCGACGATCGTCGTGCGGCCGCGCGGGTGGCACCTCGACGAGCGCAACCTGCAGTTCGGTGGCAGGAACGCCGTGGGCGCGCTCGTCGACTTCGGGCTGCACTTCTTCCACAACGCCGAGCTCGGCAAGCCCTACTACTACCTGCCGAAGATGGAGTCCCACCTCGAAGCACGGCTGTGGAACGACGTCTTCACGACTGCGCAGAAGCTCAAGGGCGTTCCGCACGGCACCATCCGCGCGACGGTGCTCATCGAGACGATCCCGGCCGCGTTCGAGATGGAGGAGATCCTCTACGAGCTGCGCGACCACGCTTCGGGGCTCAACGCCGGTCGGTGGGACTACCTGTTCAGCGTCATCAAGTACTTCCGCGACGCGGGTGCCGACTACGTGCTGCCGGACCGCAACAGCGTGACGATGACGGCGCCGTTCATGCGCGCGTACACCGAGCTTCTGGTGAAGACGTGCCACAAGCGCGGGGCGTTCGCCATGGGTGGCATGGCGGCGTTCATCCCGAATCGGCGTGACCCCGAGGTCACCGAGAACGCGCTGCGTAAGGTTCGCGAGGACAAGACGCGCGAGGCGACCGATGGTTTCGACGGGTCGTGGGTGGCGCATCCTGACCTCGTGCCGATTTGCCGTGAGATCTTCGACGGAGTGCTGGGGGACCGGCCGAACCAGGTCGACAAGCAGCGGCCGGAGGTCTCCGTGACCGCCGAGCAGCTGCTGGACTTCAAGTCCGCGGGTGGCGCCGCGACGCGGGCCGGGCTGGAGAGCGCCGTCGACGTCGGCGTGCGGTACATCGCGTCGTGGCTGGGCGGCAACGGCGCGGCGGCGATCCACAACCTGATGGAGGACGCGGCCACCGCGGAGATCAGCAGGTCGCAGATCTGGCAGTGGATCAACAACGGAGTCGTGCTCGACGACGGCACGCAGGTCACTGCGGACGCTGTCCGCGAGGTGCTGGCACGGGTCGGCGCCGAGCTCGAAGGTCCGCACGTCGCGGCGGCCGTCGAGCTGTTCGAGCAGGTCGCACTGTCCGAGAACTTCGTCGACTTCCTGACACTGCCCGCGTACGAGCGCATCTGATGTATGCGACATCGCTGTCACCCGAGGACGTCGCGCGAGTGACAGCGCGTTTGTCCACTGTGGAGCGTGTCTGGCCGGTGGGCCGCCAGCCCGTGCACACGTGCTACGTGCCCGCCGGCCGGATCATCGGCTCCACGATCGACGACTGGGGCCGCGAGGCGCTGGAGTCGATCGAGCCGGACCTCCTCCCCGGCCTGCCGGACGGCGTGCTGGAACGCGTCGAGGCCAAGCTGCGGCGGGAGCCGGTCGAGGACCTGCGCATCGACTTCGAGGACGGCTACGGCGCCCCGGAGGACGACGTCGAGGACATGGACGCCGAGAGCACGGCCAACCTCGTGTCGCGCTGGATCGAGGACGGCACCGCGCCGCCGTCGCTGGGGCTGCGGATCAAGTCGTTCGACACGCGGGAGCTGCGGGAGCGCGGCCTGCGCACGCTGGACATCTTCCTGACGGCGCTGGACGAGGTCCCGCCGAACTTCGTGATCACCTTCCCGAAGGTGACGTCAGCGGACCAGGTCGAGGTGTTCGCGGAGGTGCTCGACCTCTTCGGCGGCGACCTGAGGTTCGAGATCCAGGTGGAGACCACCCAGTCCATCGTGGACAGCGAGGGTCGGCTCGCGATCCCGCGCTTCATCGCGGCGGGCCGGGGCAAGGTGACCGGCCTGCACTTCGGCACCTACGACTACACGGCGGGCTGCGGGTTGTCCGCGGCGCAGCAGCACCTGGCGCACGGCGCGTGCGACTTCGCGCGGCACGTCATGCAGGTCTCCGCCGCCGGAACGGGCGTACGGCTCTCGGACGGTTCCACCAACGTGCTTCCCGTCGGCGACCAGAAGCAGCACGGCTGGGACACGCACTACCGGCTCGTGCGGCGTTCGCTGGAGCACGGCTTCTACCAGGGCTGGGACCTGCACCCGGCACAACTGGTGACGCGGTATGCGGCCGTGTACGGCTTCTACCGCGAAGGGCTGGACGCCGACGCCGCGCGGCTGAAGTCCTACGTGCAGAACGTTTCCGGAGGCGTGCTCGACGAGCCGGCGACGGCCCAGGCGTTGTCGTCGTTCTTCCTGCGCGCGGTGGACTGCGGTGCGCTCGACCCGGAGCAAGTGCAGGACGCGACCGGTCTCGACGAGCAGGCGCTGAGGGGTCTCGCAACGCGGTCGGGCTGATCGGGCATCACCCGTTCGTGTGGTTCTGGCGACGCGTGTCGAATGTTCCCGGCGATGGGTGCAGGGTGGCTCGCATGAGCATGCGTGCGGGCCTCTGGACCGGCCTACCCGACCTCGAGGCGGCGGAGCACAAGTACCAGGTCGTCGCGTGCGAAGCGGACGTGGACACGCTGATCGGGCTGCTCGCCAGGCCGGAGTGCAACGACGGGTCGCTCGACCACTTCGGCCGGTCGCTCACCGCCGACGGCGACGCCGACCACAACGTCGTGCTCGCCGTGCGCGGAGCGTGGGGCTACATGTACTACGTCGACAACACCTTCATGGGCTGGCCCAAGGGGTCTGAAGAAGCGCCGTACGTCAACGAGAAGTACACGGACTTCCCGCCGGGCGTCGGGGTTCCGCTGGGGCTCTACAAGCGGCTGCTGGTCGAGTTCATGACGACAGGTGAACGTCCGACCGGGGTGGACTGGTACTCCGAGGCCGACCTGTTCCACTCGTGGCGTGACCAGCAGATGTCGCTACGCGGTACCGAGAACCGCTGACCGGGCTGGTTCAATGGCCCGATGAAGGCCGTGGTGATCGGCGGGGGAATCGCCGGCTTGCTCGCCGCTCGGGTGCTGACCGAGACGTGCGACGACGTGGTGGTCCTGGAACGGGACGAGCTGTCCGGCGAGCCCGAGCACCGGGCGGGGGTGCCGCAGGGCCGGCACGTGCACGGGTTGCTGGTGCGCGGCGGTGAGCTCCTGGAAGAGCTGTTCCCAGGACTGCGCGAGGAGCTCGTCCACGCGGGTGCGGTGCTGGCCGACGCGGGGGACATGCAGATCCTCAACCCGCTCGGATGGCTCGCCAAGGCGCACACCGGCATGCCGCTGCTGTCGTTGAGCCGCCCGTTGCTGGAGACCAGCATCCGGCGGCGGGTCACGGCCGAGATCGTGGGTGGCGTGCACGTCACCGGGTTGTCGCTGCGCGGCGGCGTCGTGGACGGCGTGCTCACGCGTGACGGTGAGGTGGTCGGCGCGGACCTGGTCGTCGACGCGTCCGGCAGGTCGTCGAAGCTGAGGAACTGGCTGGCCGACGGGGGGATCACCACGCCGGAACCCGAGGTGGTCGACTCCCGCACCGGGTACGCGACCCGGATCTACACCGCGCCGGAGGACTTTCCCGTGGTGTACGCCGAAAGCCTGTCCGCGCCGGACCTCACGAGGGGCCTCGCCGCGATGCGCGTCGAGGGCGACCGCCTCATGGTCACCGCGCAGGGAGCCGCGGGCGACCACCCGCCGCGCGACCCCGGCGGTTACCAGGAGTTCCTGGACTCGTTGCGGGTGCCGATCTCGGAGATGCTCGCCGGCGCCGAACCGCTCACGCCCGTCTACCTGTTCGCCCGCACGGCCAGCCGCCGCAACGCCTTCGAGGACACCGCGAACTGGCCGGGCGGGCTGGTGGCCGTGGGCGACGCGGTGTGCGCGTTCAACCCCGTCTACGGGCAGGGGATCACCGTGGCCGCGATGGAGGCGCTGTTGTTCCGGCGGCACCGCGACTTCAGCGCCAAGGGCTGCCGGGCGTTCCAGCGGAAGGTCGCCCACACCTCGAAGGGGACGTGGGCGATGTCCAGCAACGCCGACCGCGGCTGGTCGGAGACCAGGCGCCGCGGCCTGCTCGGCTGGTACCTCGGCAAGTGGCAGGCCGGGATCGTGCACGACCCCGACCTGTTCCGCCGCTTCGTCAGGGTCGTGCACATGGTCGCCTCGCCGGCGAGCCTGCTCAACCCCGTGGTGTTCAGAAGGCTGGCAAAGTACTCCAGGCGAGACCCTCGCCGGGCGCGTCGTCGCGGAGCACCGAACCCTCGATGAGGCCGTACGGGCGGTCCGCGGCGTAGAAGACCTCGTTGTCGTTGTCCAGGCCGAACGGGCTGAGATCCACCGGGAAGTGGTGCTTGTTCGGCATGGACAGCCGCACCTCCGCCACCTCGGGGTGCGACTGGAGCACGGCCTCGCCCATCGCGTACAGCGTCTGCTGCAACGACAGGGAGTGCTTGTCCGCGAACGTCCTCAGCATCACCGAGCGGATCTCGGCGAACGACTTCGCCCAGTCGGCCCCGGTGCCGGTGTAGCGCCAGCGGGCGGTCACCGACGTCGCCAGGATGCGGTCGTCGGTCTCCTTCAACGTCGTGTACGGGTCCTTGGGGTAGCCGTGGAACTCCGACCCCGTCGACTTGAGCACCACCAGGTCGCGCACGCCCGACACGACCCACGCCTCGGAGCCGCTGATCGTCACGGCGGTCGTGCGCTTCTCGTTCGAGCCCTGGACGAACGAGTGGTCGTGGCCGTCGATGCGGTTCCACGAGTGCTCGTCGATCAGGATGCGCGCACCCGTGATCGGCTCCTGGGAGCTCACGAAGTGGCGGCCCAGCCGCAGTGCGAAGTCCTCGATCTCGCCGACGGGCGCCTGCTTGGCGAAGGCGTAGACGGTGTTCTTCTGCGTGTCGGTGGCGAGGACCTTGGCGTTGTC
>JASLAV010000871.1 GCA_030146905.1 Lentzea sp.
GACGATGGTCTGCCGCACCGCGCCGCCGCCGAAGTGCCGCCCCGTGCCGCGGGCCAGGCTCTGGAACGCCGACGCCATGGCGGACAGGTGGTCCGAGTCGTCCTTCGACAGCCCCGGCGAGCGGCCCAGCAGCAGACCGTCGGCCGAGAGGACCACCGCGTGCCGAGCTCCGACCACCCGGCCGACCAGGTCCTCCAACAACCAGTTCAGTTCGTTGTGCTGGCTGGTCATGTCGTTCATCGGGTTGCCTTTCCGGTTTCCAGTCGTCCGGCCACTGCTGGTCAGGGTTCGAGGTCGTCGGCGGGTGTCCGACGGGCGTCGCGCGTGCCCCGCTGGAACGCCGACAGGCCCTTGCGGACCCTCTCGGCGGACTTCTCGGGGTCGACCTCGGGGAGCGGTTCGGGCGAAGGGTGGAAATCGTTGCGCACCAACTGGGGCGCCAGGTTCTGCTGACGGCGCCGGCGTGGCAGTTCGGGTCGGTCGGTGACGGCGGCGGCCGACTCCGGTTCGTCGGCGGGCCACTCGGACGTGGCCCGCTTCCGCTGCGGCAGTTCCAGCTCGCCGCTGCGCTGCGACAGGTCCAGCCCGCCGCTCAGTCGTTCGACCTCTGGAAGGGAATCCTGGTTGGCTGCGGCCTCGGCCTGGGCCCAGAACCCCTCGAGGTCTCGGGAACCGTCGGGAAACCTGGCGTCTCGCACTGAGTCGTCGCCCTGCTCCGGGATGTCGTGGAAGGAGCGGCGGGGCAGCTGCCGGGTCTCGGCCGGCTCCGTCGCCGTGGTGGGGCCCGCGACGATCGCGGACGGGATGAGCACGAGCGCCAGCGTGCCGCCGTAGGGCGAGTCGCGCAGCTCGACGTGGATGCCGCGGCGGGCGGCCAGCCGGGCGACCACGAACAGGCCCAGGCGGGACTCGCCGCGCAGGCGCATCGCGTCGAACTCCGGCGGGTCGGCCAGCATCGCGTTGTGCTGCTCGCGGTCCTCGGGGTTGATGCCCAGGCCGTGGTCCTCGATCTCGACCACGATGCCCTGCGGGACCTCGCTGGCGTGCACCTGCACCTGGGACCGCGGCGAGGAGAACGCGGTGGCGTTGTCCACGAGCTCGGCGATCAGGTGGATGGTGTCGGCGACGGCCGCGCCCACCAGCGCGGTGTCGGGCACGGGGTTCACCTTGACCCGGACGTACTGCTCGGTCTCGGCCACGCCGGCGCGCAGCACGTCCAGCAGTCGCACGGGCTTGCGCCACTGCCTGCCGGGCTGCTCGCCGGCGAGGATGATCAGGTTCTCCGCGTTGCGGCGGGCCCGGGTGGCGAGGTGGTCGAGCTGGAACAGCGCGTCGAGCTGCTCGGGGTTCTCCTCCTCGCGCTCCAGCTTGTCCAGGATCTTCAGCTGGCGGTGCACCAGGCCCTGGTTGCGGTGCGCGATGTCGAGGAAGACCCGGTTCACGCCTTCGCGCGCCTGGCTCTCCTTGACGGCCGCGGCGACGGCGGTGTACTGGGCGGCGTTGAACGCGTCCGCCACCTGGCCGATCTCGTCGCTGCCGTAGTCCAGCGGTGGCACCTCGACCTCGACGTCGACGTGCTTGCCCTCGCGGAGCCGGTCGACGATGTCGGGCAACCGCTCGTGCGCCAGGGTCAGCGAGTCCTTCTTCAACGCCGTGAGGCGCGTGATCAGGGCCCGGTTGACCAGGCGGTTCGACGTGCGGATCGCGATCAGGATGCCGATGATCACGGCGAGCAGCGCGACCAGGCTGCCGATCAGCACGGTGCGGAACTTGCTCTCGCCGCGGCTCATGGTGACGTTCACCGCGCTCGACGCCTGCTCGCTGACCAGCGCGGTCAGCTCGTCGGAGATGGGACCGCTGATGTTCTGCCACTCCTGCAGCGACCCGGCGTTGGTCGGCTTCGGGCCGTTCTGGATCAGCCTGCCCTCGAACTCGACCAGCCGCTTCCACTGGTCGCCCTCGATCATGAACTGGTAGTGCTCGCGCACCTCAGGCTGGGCGTAGGGCGCGATCGAGTCGTAGGAGGAGTGGTAGGCGCCGACGAGGTTGGCGAACTCGATGTGCTCCTCGGGCGTGAACTGCCCGGAGGCCAGGGCGCTCGACGCGAGCGACGTGGCGCGGGACATCCAGTCGGCGGCCTTGAAGTACTCGGTGGCGATGATGGCGCCCTTCACGGACTCGTGGTCCGGCACCACGCGCGCCTGCACGCTGAACAGCGCGTCACCGGCGTCGAGGAGGCTGTTGTAGTACGTGTAGATCTCGGACTTGGAGGCGCGTTCGGCCTCCAGGGCGGCGCGGCGCTGCGGCAGCTGGTCCAGCAGCACGTTGAGCGCGTTGATCTTGTCGACGATCTCCTGCGGCGCCTGGGACGCCAGCTCGTCGAACGCCGTGCGCATCTCGTCGACCGCGCGGTCGGTCTCCGCCTGCTGCACCTCGAGGTCGCTGGTGCCGCGGTCGGGCTGGCTCAGCGCGGTCATGCTGAGCTCGCGCTCCTTCTGCAGCGCGGCGAAGGTCTGGACCGCCGGGATCGACGCGTCCTTCACGCCGGAGGCGACGGCGCGGAGGTAGAAGCCGTCGAACAGCGTGTACGACGAGAACAGCGCCCACATGATGAGCAGGACGATGCTGGGGACGACGACGACACCGGTGAGTCGTGAACGGATCGTCTTGTAGTTCGTCTCCGTGGTGCTCTTCTGCTTCACAGCGCTCCGCAGCCTCGTCCGTTGCCAGGTCAGGCGCAGCACTAGGACCGCTGACTCTTCTTCACCCGATCGGCCACGGAACGGTAACACCCGAAGATCATTATTACGAAGAGACAGCGGTCACTTGCGCGACGCGACGATGAGGTTACCCAGTCGAGTGATCCCACGAACAGGGGGCCGATGTGAACTTCTCGACACCGGCCCCCTCACTTTCACGGCTTCGGCACCGAAACGGCGTCGTACGTCGTGGTCGGCGTGGGCGGGGTGGTGAAGCGGGCGTTGGGCAGGTAGAGCAGCCCTCCGAACCGGGCCACGGTGGTGGGCACGTCGAAGCGAGGATCGGTCACTCGGGTCTTGAGCGTGCCGCTGGTCCCCGCCGGGTCGAG
>JASLAV010000696.1 GCA_030146905.1 Lentzea sp.
TCGGTGACAGCGCGCATCAGCGCGTCGCGCAGTTCGGCCTCACCGTCGAGGAGCACCTCGCGCTTGTCCGGGAAGTGCCGGAAGAACGTGCGTTCGTTGACACCGGCCCGTGCTGCGATCTCCGCCGCCGTGGTCCGGTCGAACCCGCGTTCCCGGTACAGCTCCAGCGCCGCCTCCCGCAGGCGGCGGCGCGCTTCCGCTCCATGCACGTCTTCGTCACCGGCGGTTCGGGCCAGACCGGCCCTGCCGTCGTCGCTGAACTCATCGCCGCGGGTCACACCGTCACCGGCCTGGCACGCTCCGGCACCGCGGCCGCACGGCTGGAGTCACTGGGCGCGAACGCGCACCGCGGACACCCGGAGGACCTCGACAGCGGCGACTTCGCCGACCCGGACGGCCTCGCCCGCCGCGACCGCGACGCCGTCGAGGCGCTCGAGCAGGCGCTGACCGGTTCCGGGAAGCCGTTCGTCAGCACGTCCGGCACGTTGGTGACGAAGGCGGGCACGGTCAGCACCGAGTCGGACGCGCCGGATCCCGGCTCGGTCGCCGCCTTCCGCATCGCGGGCGAACGCGCGTGCCTCGCCTTCGCCGATCAGGGAGTGCGGTCGAGCGTCGTGCGGCTCGCGCCGACCGTGCACGGGCCCGGCGACCACGGGTTCATCCCCGCGCTCATCGCGGCCGCGTGCAGGAAGGGTGTCTCCTGCGTCGGTGACGGTGCCAACCGCTGGCCCGCGGTCCACCGCCGTGATGCCGCGGTCCTCTTCCGGCTGGCGCTGGAACGGGCACCCGCCGGTTCGGTGCTGCACGGCGTCGGCGAAAGCGCCGTCACGATCAGGAGCATCGCCGGGCGCATCGCGCTGAGCCTCGGCCTTCCGTGGTGCCGCTGACCCTCGAAGAAGCCGCCGAACACTCGGGAACCCTTTCCTGGCCCGGTTCTTCTCGCTCGACGTGCCCGTCTCCAGCGACCACACCCGGACGCTCCTGGGGTGGAAGCCGGAGCACGCGACATTGCTCGAGGACCTCGGGACCGGTGACTACTTCACTCCCGAGGCCACCGCCCGCGCCGAGAGGGCACTGACTCGCCCCCGTCGCGCGACGGCGTTGCTGTCCGATGTGGATGGCGAGAACCGGTTCTCGCGTCGGCGACCTAGAGCCCGAACCCGCCGGACACCTCGACGTTCTGCGCGGTGATCCACCGGCCGTCCTCGCCCGCCAGCGCGGCGATGGCCACCGCCACGTCGTCCGGCTCGCCCACGCGTCCGAGCGCGGTCTGGGCCGCGAGGGCGGGGATCACCTCCGGGTACTTCTCGAACGCGTCGCCACCCAGCCTGGTCCGGGTGGCGCCGGGGGAGATGGAGTTGACGCGGATGCCGCGCGGGCTGAGCTCCTTGGCCAGGTAGCGGGTCAGCACGACCAGCGCGCCCTTCATCGTGGCGTAGCCGGAGTAACCGGGTTCGGCGTGTTCGGTGGAGCTGCTCGTCGTGTTGACCACGGCGCCACCGTCGGCCAGGAGCGGGAGCAGGGTCTGCGTGAGGAAGAACGGTCCCTTCAGCAGCACGCGGTAGAACCTGTCGAACAGCTCCTCGTCCAGGTCCGGGAACAACGCGGTCTGCGCGAAGCCGGCGTTGTTGACGAGGACGTCGAACGAGTCCCTGCCCCAGCTCCCGAGCACCTCGGCGACCCGGTCGCGGAA
Source organism: Lentzea sp. (assembly GCA_030146905.1). The sequence continues at coordinate 1,694 of JASLAV010000696.1, forward strand.
CGCGGGGAACGTGTCGCTGCGGCCCACGTCCAGCGAGAGGGCGACGGCGGTGCCGCCGTTCTGCTCGATGGCGGAGACCGCCTGCTTCGCGCCCGTCTCGTTGGCGCTGTAGGTGAGGATGACGGCGGCCCCCCGCCGCGCCAGCTCGACTGCCGTGCTCCACCCGATGCCGGAGCTGCCACCGGTCACGATTGCGACTGACATGTTCCTACCACCTGTCCGGTCTGCTTGGTCTTCGATGAACCAATCAGACCGTGCGGGCAGGGTGGAGCGGGAGACCGAAGCTCCCGCCTCCTTGCCTGATCCTCCCGGTTATTCGATGTGCAGGCTCCGCACCTTCGCCTCCGCGATGATGCGGTCCGCCTCGTCGCGAGCCACGCTGCGCAGCTCGGCCAGTGCGCGCATCGCCTCCGCGCGGCGGGCCGACATGGCGAGGCGGAAGTCCTCGCGGATGTCCTCCCGCCTGGCGGCGGCCTCCTCGTCGAGCTGGCGGGCGCGCTGTTCGGCCTCGCCCACGATCATCAACGCCTTGAGCTGCGCGTCCCTGATCACCTCGCGGCGTTCCTCGTCCGCCAGGGCGACCATGCGGGCGAGCCGTTCCGGCAGGCCCTTGGAGTCGATCGGGGTCAGGCAGATGCGCTGCAGGCCGTCCTGGAGGGCGGCGTTCTCCTCCTGGACCGCCATCAACCTGCTGGCCAGGGCGTCCGCGCGGGCCTCCGACGCGTCCCGGTCCGCTGTGACCAGGCGCAGCTCGGACTCCAGTTCTGCGACGTAGTCGTCCACCTCGTCGCGGTCGTAGCCGCGCCATCGCAGCCCGAACCACGTGCGCAGCGGTACGAGCTCGGTCTTGCCGTCGACGGTCACGCCAGCCTCCTCTGCCTCCCGCGAGTCAGTCCTGACAAGGGGTACGTACGCGGTGCGACATCGGTTCTAACGGGTTCACCAGGCACAATGTGGACGTGAACACCAAACTGTGCCCCTGCGGGACCGGTCAGTCCTATGTGGACTGCTGCGGCGCGCTCCACTCGGGTGCCCGCACCGCGGCCACCGCCGAGCAGCTGATGCGGTCGCGCTACAGCGCTTTCGTCGTGTCCGATGAGGACTACCTGCTGCGCACGTGGGCGGCGAAACACCGTCCGTCGAGCGCGGGGATCGACGCGACGGACCGCTGGCTGAAGCTCGAGGTCCTGGCCACCGAGAACGGCGGGTTGCTGCAGAGCGAGGGTGTCGTCGAGTTCCGCGCGCACTACGTCGGCGGGGTCGTGCACGAGCGCAGCAGGTTCGTCAGGGAGAACGGCCAGTGGGTGTACGCGGAGGCGCTGTCATGAGCACCGTGGTGGTCGCGGGCCGCTTCAACGGACCGCCGGGATCGGGCAACGGCGGGTACTCGGCGGGGCTGCTCGCCGCGCACGTCGACGCGCGCACGGTGAGCGTCCGCCTGCGCAAACCCGTGCCGCTGGACCGCGAGATGGAGGTCCGCGACGGCGGGCTGTTCGACGGCGAGACCCTGATCGCGTCGGCCGAACCCGCGACGCTCGACCTGGAGGTCCCCGCCGCGCCGACGTTCGACGAGGCGCGCGCGGCCGCCGCGAAGGTGCCGTGGCGCGACAGGCATCCGTTCCCGACGTGCTTCGGTTGCGGTCCCGGTCGCGAGGACGGGATCGCGGCGCTGCTCGGCCCGCTGGACGGGCGCGCGGAGTGGGCCGGTGTCTGGCGGCCGGAGGACGTGCTGCCCAACGACGGGACCAGCGTGCTGCCGGAGATCGTCTGGGCGGCGCTCGACTGCCCGTCGGCGCAGCCCGTTGCTCCGGACGGGGGTCCCGCGTTCGTGCTCGGCACTTTTGTCGCGCAAGTGGAGCAACCGGTGGCGTTGGGCGTGGACCACCTGCTCCTGGCGTGGGAGCTTGGCAGGGAAGGGCGCAAGGCCTACTCGGCGTCGGCGATCATCGGTCCTCACGGAGTGTGCGGACGAGCGCGCGCCGTGTGGGTATCGATCGGATGAGGCCAAATAACCCGACTGGGTGACAGCGGTGCATCGCGTCTTGATAGCGTGCACCACCATTGCCCGGTTGAGCCGAAAGGGCGAGTGAACGGGATGGCACGGAGGTGATCAGGCGCTTGATGGGCCGACGTGCCGCCGCCCATGGCGACCAGCAAACACAGACCACGGGTTCCAGCGAGCTGACGAACTCGGATCTGTACCCCGTCGAGCAGCCCCCGGCAGCGGCGACGCCGCCGCCGCCGGAGCCGGTACCCCAGAGGACGCCGTTCGCGGCGAACTTCGTCGGGGCCACGCTCGTCGTCTCCGCTCCGGAGGGGCCGACCCAGGCCGCCACCGGTCTCGCGCGCACCCTTCCGGTCGACCGCGGCCGGACCGTGGTCGTCGTCGACTTCCCGAGCGGGGACCAGAGCACGTTCTGGCCGCACGTCGTGGCCGCGCTGAGCGGTCGCGGGCCCATCCGGCTCGCGGTCTCGCACGCGGGCACGATGCGGCCGACCGCGCCGGCGCAGTGGCTGGCGGAACAGCTGCAGGCCGAGGTCGTGGCGCCGGACGGCGTGCTGACCACGGTGCCCGGTGCCGCATTCGTCGTGGGCACCCAGGGCTACGGCAGCTGGGTGAAGTTCCAGCCCAACGCCTCGCCGATGCCGTTCGGCCGCCGCTTCCCGGTGCCGCAGTGGGAGGCGATGGACCCGAACTCCCCGTGGCCCACCGGCGAGATCGGCATCTCCGAACCCGTGCCGGCCGGACTGTGGCTGCGCGCGCAGCAGCCGCCGTTCGACCCGTCCGCCCAGGACTCGCGGCCCATCGTGGCGCTGCCGTGCCGGGAGAACGTGCTGACGGTCGTCGTCGGCGGCCCCGGCCAGTCGGCGATCCCGACCGACGAGGTGTGCCGGCTCCTGACGGTGTTGCCCCAGGCGGCACGGTCGCGCGTGCGGCTCGTCCCGTACGGCGTCGACGCCTCGCTGGGACGCCTGGTCGCCGACCAGCTCGGCGAACCGATCGCGATGTTCACCGGCCTGCCGGTCGGCAACCTGCGCACCGGCGGTCCCGCGGTGATCGCGGTCGACCCGCGCGGGCAGCAGACGTGGCGGCCGTTCGTGACCGAGGTGACGTTCCTGCCGGACGAGACCTTCCCGGCCGTGTCCGGTTATCGCGCGCCGGTGCCGGGACTCGCGGAGGTCTCGCCCGGTGTGTTCTCCCTCGGTGACGGCGTTGTGCTGGAAGTCGTGCCGTCGGGCCTGTGGGTGCGCGAGCACGACGAACCGCGCAACGCGGCCGAGGTGCGCTCTCAGCCCGTCGACCCGGAGTGGGCGCGTCTGACCGTGGGCACGCCGGGACGTACGACGCCCGGTGCGGTCGCGGTGCACTGCGCTGCTCTCGTGGAACGCCTCTAACCCGAGGTGCGCAAGCTGCTGCGTCTGGTGTTCTGCGACTCCAAGGTGTCCGCACCGCCTCCGCCACCCCCGCCACCGCCGCCTGCTCCTTCGACCACCCCCGGACAGCTCGCGTCGGCGCTGAGCGCGGCCAAGCAGG
>JASLAV010000698.1 GCA_030146905.1 Lentzea sp.
GCCGTTGGTCACCTCGGCGAGGGCCGGGGGCGCGTCCTTGCCCTGGGCGCTCGCGACGACGCCGTATACGTACTTCTTCGCCCCGGCCGTGCCCTGCGCGGTGGCCTTCGCCTCCGTCGCCGGCTGCAGCGTGGCGTCACAGGTGAAGCCGACCGCGACCGCACTGCCGACCGCGGGCTTGAGGTGGTCGTTGACCCACGTGGTCAGCTCGCCGGTGTTGTTCACCCGGCCGCCGCCCGGCAGCTTGGTCATCGCCTCCTGGATCTTGGCGCGCAGCTGGCCGAACTTGTCGGCTCCCTGCTGGACGTCGTCGCCGACCAGCGGCAGCTTGCCGTCGAACGCGGCCGTGCGCAGCGCGCGTTCGATCATCGCCAGGTACTTCTCGATGCCGTCGCCGAACTGCGAGAAGTCCAGCAGCGCGTCGAGGATCTTCTGCCCGAGGTCGGTGGGCATCTCGAACCGCTTGACGCCGCCGGGCAGGTCGGGGCTGAACGAGAACGCCTGGTCCAGGTCCGCGACCTGACGTGGCAACCGGACGACGAACGAGTCACCGGGACTCGACAGCTTCGTCCAGTTGACGTTGTCGGAGCTCACGAACACCGGCATGACCGCGCACAGCGCGAGGTCGGTGCCCTGCGCCGGGTCGCCCTGGCAGGTGACGGGCTGATTGTCTCCGTTGAGCGTCAGCTGCACGCCCTTGACGAAGTCGCTCAACGACACCGGGTTCTGCCCGCTGAAGCCGAGGTGCGCGTTGTAGTGCGCGTTCGCGACGGCCTTCTCCGGGCCCTTCGGGTTGCCGAGCGCGATGGACAACGGCCCGACCGAGGACTTCACCACACCGGTGATGCCGCCGTGCGCGGTGATGTCCACAGTGGAGTCGGGCAGGACCTTGAGCCCACCCGCGTTCGCCGGTCCGTCGCCGGCTTCCAGCGGCAGCACGAAGCCGATCTTGGTGGAACCGGTCAGCGCCAGGTTCGCCGTGGCCTCGCCCTCCGCGCCGACCAGGGACCTCGCGGTGCCCTTGTCGTCGGTGAACGAGAACCGGACCGGCTGCGAGGTCGCGACCTTCCGCAACACGTCGACCTTGAGCACGATCGACGGCTTCGAGTCGACGACCTGGTAGGCGAAGGAGATGCCACTGCCGGTGGGCAGCGCGGCGTTCAGCTGCGTGACCAGGTCCTGCAGGTAGTCCGGCGGTGCCGCGGTGAGCCTGTCGACCGCGTCCTCCAGCGGGCTGCGGAACGCGTACCCGGTGCCGTTCGCGGGCACCTGGCCCCACGGTCCGGCGAGCAGCACGCGGTTGTTCGCCGGATCGGCCGCCGCGACGACGGCGACCTGGGTGCCGACCAGCACGGCCCGGCCCTTCAGGTCGGGGCCGAAGGCCTTGTCGCCGGTCCTCGTGTCGTCCCGGAGGAAGCCCACGCTCACGCCGTTGACCGTCGTGTTGCCGTAGGTGCCGGTGCCCGCGTCGGCGCTGCCGAGCAGCTCGGACAGCGATTTGCCGACGACCGGCAGCGGCGTGGTCATGGCGGTCTTGACCTTGCCGTCGCCGTCGACCGCCCGCAGCGAGCCGTTGAGCACCTGCAGCGCCTTGATGATCTGGCCGAACATCGCTCGCGGGTTGTTCGGGTCGAAGTCGAACGCCTTGGCCTTGTCGAGCGCGTCGAGGCCGGTGAACTGGATGTTCGCCGGGTCGGTGATGTCGGGCATGGTGACGCCGACCTGCACCGGCCCGCCGAAGAAGTCCTGGATGCCCGGCACGTCGAGCTTCACCGTGGCCGTGGCCTTGGCGCCGACCGCGACGGTGAGCAGGTTCTCCGGTTCTTGCGCGGGCGTCTCCGGGTTGTCGACGACCTTGGCGAAGATCTGCGACAGCGGCAAGTCGCCGTCGGCGTCACCGAGCTTCTTCAGGCTGATCGACAGCATGTCGGTCGAGCCGTCCTTCGTGGACATGTGCAGGTCGCCGGACATGTGCACCTTGAGGTACCCGACGCTGCCGTTCACGTCGACGTTCGTGTCGACCTGGGCGCTCGCCCTGAGCAGCTGACCGCCGGTGCGCAGCAGGAACCGGTCGGGCGTGCGCGGCAGGCTGGACACCAGGGTCGTGGTGCCGTCGGGGTTCTTGTCCGCGAACGGGCAGCCGGTGGCCGCGGCGTCCGGGTCGAGCGGCTTGCACGCGTCATCCTTGATCGGGTCGCGCAGGTCCAGCACCAGCGTCGCCTTGGCCTCGTAGGACGGCTTCACGGTCGCGGTGGCGTTCAACGCGTTGGCGCCCTTGAGCCCCTTGCTCGCGAAGACGTCGCCGAACGTGACCTGGCCGGTCATCGGGTCCGGCGCGTTGACCTTGTACGGCGACTTGCCGGCCGGGGTGCCGCCCTGCCAGCCCTCTTCGAGCGTGATCTCGTCGGCGGTGTTGCTCTTCACGACACCCTGCGAGGTGCCGGCGGACACGATGCGCCCCTTGAACGCGTCGACGGTCCACGGCTTGGTCTTGCCGACGTGCTTGAGGGTCGTGCCGGTGTAGGTGACGCCGTCGCCCTGGCCCGAGGTGAGACTCGCGACCACGTCCAGCGGCTGGCCGTCGTTCGGCGCGTCCTGCTTCATGGTCAGCGTGAACTCGAGCTTCTTCACGTCGTCGCGGTAGTTCACGCCGGACACGGCGATGGGTCCGGTGTCGAGCTTGGTGAAGAGCTCCTGCACCGAGCTGAACTTGGGCAGCCCCGCCTTGGCCGGGTCCTCCTCCGGCTTGAACACGTTGTCGTCCACGAACTTCGCGAGCGCGCTGCCCGCCTTGACCGCGTCGGCGACCGTGCCGCGCATGAACGGCAGGTTCACGTTGCCGACCGGGTCGGCCGTCGAGCCCCACTGGGCGCGCTGCACCGCGTCGATCGAGCTGACCAGATGGCTCAGGCCCTCGAGCAGGTCGCGCGGGCCGAGCGTGGTGAAGCGGGTGAGCTGGGCCAGGTCCGGGCCGGTCACGGTGATCGACGGCGTGCCGCTCGCGATGTCCGGCCACTGCACGCCGATCGTGCCGGTGAGGC
>JASLAV010000700.1 GCA_030146905.1 Lentzea sp.
GCACACACCGCCGTCTGACCCGGCTCGGGCGAGCTAGCCGAGCTTGCGCAGGTACGGGACCAGCAGCCGGAGAGCGCGGCCACGGTGCGACTCCGCGTCCTTCTCCTCCGGGGTCATCTCCGCCGAGGTGATCTCGAAACCCTCCGGCACGAAGATCGGGTCGTACCCGAAGCCGCCGGTTCCGCGCCGCTCGCGCAGCAACGTCCCCCGCCACTCCCCGCGAACGACGGTCTCCTCGCCACCGGGGACGACGAGGGCGACCACCGACACGAACGCGGCACCCCTGCGCTCGTCGGGGACGTCGCCGAGCTGACCCAGCAACAGGTCCAGGTTCGCGTCGTCGTCACCGTGCCGGCCTGACCAGCGGGCGGACAGCACTCCGGGCATGCCGTTCAGCTCGTCGACGGCGAGCCCGGAGTCGTCGGCGACCGACACGAGCCCGGTGGCGGCCGCGGCGTCACGGGCCTTGGCCAGCGCGTTGCCCTCGAAGTCGGGAGCGGTCTCCGGCGCCTCGGGGAACGGGGGCACGTCGGACAGCGACAGCACCTCGATGCCGGTCAGCTTCTCGGCTACGACGATGCGCTGCAGTTCACGGAGCTTCTTCTCGTTGCGCGAGGCGAGGAGGAGCTTCACCGCTTGCCACCGGACTTCGGCTCCGGCAGCACGCCGGGGTACGGCTCGGCCAGGGCGCGGGCCTGGATGCGGTTCAGCTCGGCGCAGCCCTGCAGGGCCACGTCCAGCATGCGGTCCAAAGTGGACCTCGCGAAGGTGGCGCCCTCGCCGGTGCCCTGGATCTCGATCAGGGTGCCGGCGTCGGTGGCGACGACGTTCATGTCGACCTCGGCCCGCGAGTCCTCCTCGTAGGGCAGGTCGAGGCGGACGCGGCCGTCGACCACGCCCACCGAGACTGCGGACACGGCGCACGACAACGGCGAGGGGTCGGCCAGACGGCCGGCCGCGCCCAGGTAGGTCACCGCGTCGGCCAGCGCCACGTAGGCGCCGGTGATCGCCGCGGTGCGGGTGCCGCCGTCGGCCTGGATCACGTCGCAGTCGATGACGATGGTGTTCTCGCCCAGCGCGGCCAGGTCGATGCAGGCGCGCAGAGAACGGCCGATCAGGCGCGAGATCTCGTGCGTGCGGCCGCCGATGCGGCCCTTCACCGACTCGCGGTCGCTGCGCGAGTGGGTGGCGGACGGCAGCATCGCGTACTCGGCGGTCACCCAGCCGAGGCCGGAGCCGGAACGCCAGCGGGGCACGCCTTCGGTGACACTCGCGGCGCAGAGCACGCGGGTGTTCCCGAACTCGATCAGGACCGAGCCGGCAGGCCAGGTCTGATATCCACGCGTGATTCGGATGTCACGCAACACGTCGTCGTATCGGCCATCGCTTCGCACCACGGGGCCTACCCTAATGAACCCTGCGGGGCGCCATGGCGTAGGGAGAGACATGCTGACGATCGACGGTCTTCCGCTTCATCCGTTGCTGGTGCACGCGGTGGTCGTGCTGCTTCCCCTCGCCGCCCTCAGCGCGATCGCGATCGCGCTGGTCCCGAGCTGGCGGCGGCGGTACGCGTGGCCCGTTCTGGGGGTCACGCTGGCCGGTGTCGCCGCGGTTCCGGTGGCCGTTCAGGCCGGTGAGGACTTCCAGGCCGCGCTCCAGCGCAACGGCGTGCAGAACCCCGCCATCCAGACCCACGCCGACCTCGGCGACATGCTGCTGCCCGTCGCGCTGGGGTTCGGCGTCGCGGTGATCGCGCTGCTGGTCGCGGGCAGGCTCGCGGACAGGGAACGCCAGGCGGAGGCACCCACCACGAAGACGTGGCGGGTGGTCTCAGTCGTGGTGTCGGTGCTGGTGGTGCTGCTCGCGGTCGGGACGACGGTGCAGACCGTGCGCGCCGGTCACAGCGGCTCGACGGCCGTCTGGAGCGGTGTCGGCAGCTGAAGCGGCGCCGTCGCCGACTGCTTCAACGTCCGCGTGACCGTGCAGAACTGCTCCACGGCCCGGCGGACGACGGTTTCGAGCGCCTCCGGGTCGTCCACCTCGGACAGGTCGTACGAGAGCGTCACCGGGATGGAGATGACCTCGTTGCCGCTCTCGGACTGAACGGCGTCCGCGACCGCGGAGAGCTCCTCGCCGCCGGTGCGGCGCAGGATCAGCGTCTCCGACGTCACCAGCGCGCAGCCGGCCGCGGCCGCCACCAGCAGCTCGACCGGGCTGAACGAGCCCTCCTGGCCCTTGCGGCCGACGCGCACCGAGGCGCCTCTGTCGTTCGTCGCGACGAACTCGTGTTCGCCGACGCGCTCCAGGTTGATCATGCCTGCTCCCCCACCTCGTACCGGCCGCCCTCTACGACCAGCTCACACGGCCCGTCGAAGGCCGACTTGGCCTCCTTCAGCACGTCCTCGCGCGACGTCCACGGCGGCACGTGCGTGATCAGCAGCCGCCCGACGCCCGCGCGCGCCGCCAGTTCACCCACCTGCCGCCCTGACATGTGCAGGCCCGGCTGGCGTTCGGGGGTGTGCGTCCAGCTCGCCTCGCTCAGCAGCACGTCCACGCCGGACGACAGGGAGTCCAGCGCGTCGCACGGCCCGCTGTCACCGGTGTAGGCGAGCGACACCCCGCCGCACGAGATGCGGAACCCGTAGGCCTCGCAGGGGTGTGCCACGAGAGCGGACTCCACAGTGAACGGTCCGATGTGGACCGTGGAACCCAGCGGGTGGAACGAGAAGACGTCGCTGAAGTCCAGTGACGACCGTTCCGCGGCGTCAGGCGCGTAAGCGGCGACGAAACGTGAGTGCGCCTCGACGGGCGCGTGGATCGGCAGCAGCCCGGAAGGCGGCGACGGGTGGTACTTCCGCGCCACGTACAGGGACGACACGTCGATGCAGTGGTCGGGATGCAGGTGCGAGAGCACCAGCGCGTCCATCGAGAACAGCGGGCGTTCCTCCTGGAACCGCGACAGCACGCCGTTGCCGAACTCCAGTGCCAGCGTGAACCCGCCGGCCTCCAGGAGGTACCCCGACGCCGCCGCGCCGGGTCCGGGGATGCTGCCGGAGCAGCCGAGCACGGTCAGCAGCACATCAGCCCCACTGTTCGAAGGTCGGCAGGAACCTGGCGGCGAGCTTCGCGAACCGCTCCGGCGGTCCGGTGCACGTCACGCGGTGCACAGGCGGTTCGGAGGCGAACTCGTCCCGCTCGGTCAGCAGCCGCACGACGTCCTTCACCGTCTCCTCCGCGCTCGACACCAGCGTCACCCGCTCGCCCATGACGATCTGGATGACGCCCGTCAGCAGCGGGTAGTGCGTGCAGCCGAGCACGACCGTGTCGACGTCGGCGCGCTGCAACGGCTCCAGGTAGGCCTGCGCCAGTCCGAGCACCTGCCGCCCGGACGTGGTGCCGCGCTCGACGAAGTCGACGAACCGGGGACACGCCGCCGCCGTCACCTCCACGTCGCGCGCCGCCTGGAACGAGTCCTGGTAGGCGTGCGAGTTGATCGTGCCGACCGTGGCGATCACGCCGATGCGCCCGTTGCGGGTCGTCATCACCGCACGGCGCACCGCCGGGAGGATGACCTCGACCACCGGCACGTCGTAGCGCTCACGGGCGTCGCGGAAACAGGCGGCTGACGCGGTGTTGCACGCGATGACGAGCATCTTCGCGCCCTCGTCGACCAGGCGGTCGCAGATCTCCAGCGCGTGCTTGCGCGCCTGTGCGATCGGCAGTGGCCCATAAGGACCGTTCGCCGTGTCGCCGATGTAGTGGATCGACTCGCCTGGCAACTGGTCCATGATCGCGCGGGCGACCGTCAGGCCGCCGACGCCCGAGTCCATGATCCCGATCGTCACGCCGTGAATGTAGCCGGTGCACTGCGGCGGCGGTTGTCGCGTGAAACACCCCACGCGGCCACCACTCCACCGATTGCGCCGAACAGGTGGCCCTCCCACGAGACGCCCGGCTGTCCTGGCAGGACGCCCCACAAAGCGGCGCCGTACAACGCGAACACGCCGACCGCGATCACGAGTTGCAGCCACGACCGCGCGAAGAGCCCGCGCACCAGCAGGAACGCGAGGAAGCCGAACACCAGGCCGGACGCGCCGATGTGGCTGCCGGGACTGCCGAACACCCACACGCCGAGTGCGGAGGTCAGCCAGATGACCGCGGGGACCTGGAAGAACTGCTTCAGCCCTCCCGAGTTCGCGAGGAACCCCAGCAGCAGCAACGGAACCGCGTTACCGGTGAGGTGGCTCCAGTCGCCGTGGATCAACGGCATCCACAGCAGGTTGTCCCACTCGCCGAAGTCACGCGGCCGCACGCC
>JASLAV010000991.1 GCA_030146905.1 Lentzea sp.
GGACTACCAGCACGGCGGCGGTGTCTGCAGGGACGCGGTCGTCGTGCGGATCTACTGGGCGCAGCAGCTGCTGGCGGCCGAGGCGTCCGACGTCGTGCGGTCGCGTTTGTCGTCCGCCGTCGCGGACCTGCACAACCTGGCGGGGTGGACGTCGTTCGACAGCGGCCAGATCGGGGCCGCGTACCACCACTTCGACCGCGCGCTGGACTTCGCGCGCCACGACGAGGACCTCACGACCAACATCGTGTACCGGCGTGGACGCGTGCACCTGCATCACGGCGCGCCCGGTGATGCGCTGGCGTACTTCAAGAGAGGCGCTTTCTCGCCGTTGGCGTCGAGCATCATGTTCGCGAACGAGGCGTGGGCGTACGCGCGCCAGGACCGTTCGGAGGAAGCGGTGCGCGCGTTGGGCAAGGCGAAGGACTCGTTCGCCGCCGCGGACCTGACGCACGTGCCGGACTGGGCGCGGTTCCACGACGAGACCGACCTGACCGCGATGATCGGCATCGTCCACACCGAGCTCGGCGACACCCGGACCGCGATCCCGGCGTTGTCCTCCGCGATCGAGCGCTTCGAGCCCGCGATGGCGCGCAGCAGGACGTTCTGCCTGATCGCGCTGGCGACGTGCCACTTCCTGAACGGTGACGCCGACGAGGGCAGGGCCGTCGGCGCACAGGCGATGAGCGCGGCGGAGGGGCTGCGGTCCGAGCGCGTGTGGGACCGGATGCGGCCCCTGGTGCAGGCCGCGGCCTCGCACGGCGTCTCGCTGCGGTAGCGATCTTTGCAGAACCCGAACATCCGGCGGACCTGGTCCTGATGGTGCGCGGCCATCGTGGTGCACCATGAACATTTCGAGGATCGGTGGGCTCGTGGCCGGAATGCTGCTGCTCGGCGCGGGAACCGCGTCGGCGCAGGAACCGATCACGATCAGCCCCGAGAAGGTGCAGAAGATCTGCTCAGAGCGGGTGCCGCGGGTCGAGGCCAGGGTGAAGGCGCTGACCGACAAGATCAACGGCAGCTCCGAAACGCCGGGCTCGAAGAAGTGGATCGAGCAGAAGGCCGCCGACGCGCGCAAGGCCGGCAACACGGCACGCGCGGACGTGCTGGACGCACGGCTGAAGCTGCGGGACGCGCAGCTCGTCAAACTGGCGAAGGCCTCGGAGCGGGTCACCAGGTTCAAGTCCGAGCACTGCGGGTCCAAGTGAGGTGGGTCGCCGCTCTCGTGCTGCTGGTGACGCTGACGGCGTGCCGGGGCGAGGCGCCGGTGCCGGACCTCGATGATGTGGAATCAACGCTGAACAGCATCGAGTCGGACATCAACCAGCCGGGGTGAACGCGTGGAACGTGGCCTGGTGCTCGTCGTGGAGGACGAACCGGCGATCGCCGAGCTCGTGGCGCTCTACCTGCGGCGCGACGGCTTCGGCGTGCACCTGGAGTCCTCGGGGGACGCGGCACTGGCCGCCGTCCGCTCGCTCTCGCCCGTGGCGGTGGTCCTCGACGTCGGGCTGCCCGTCATGAACGGCATCGAGGTCTGCCGCGCCCTCCGCGCGTCCGGCGACTGGACCCCGGTGCTGTTCGTGACGGCGCGCGACGACGAGGTGGACCGCCTGCTGGGCCTGGAACTGGGCGCCGACGACTACATCACCAAACCGTTCAGCCCGCGCGAGCTGGCGTTGCGCGTCCGCACGGTCCTGCGACGCTCCTCCCCCGTCGTGCCGGACGTGCTGCAAGTGGGTTCCGCACGCCTCGACCTTGGCCAACGACGCGCTTTCGCCGGTGCCGGCGAGGTGTCGTTGACGTCGACGGAGTTCGGCCTGCTCTCCCACCTGATGAAGCACCCGCGCCAGGTGTTCTCGCGCGAACAGCTCCTGAGCGCGGTGTGGGGCTACGCCTCGGTGGTCGGCACGCGCACCGTCGACGTCCACATCGCCCAGCTGCGTGCCAAGTTCGGCGCCGCGAGTCCGATCAGGACAGTGCGCGGCGTGGGCTACTCGGCGGACGCGTCGTGAACCTGGCGGGCCGCATCGCATTGCTGTGCCTGGGAGTCGCGTTCGTCGCCGTGCTGGTGGCCGGCGTCGTGTCGACCCGGCTGGTCCTCTCGACCTCGCAACAGGTGAGCCGCGAGATCCTGCGCTCCCAGGCGGACGTGGTGGCGGGCCAGATCTCGAACAACCGCGTGGAGCAGGTCCTCGAAGGCCAGGGCATCGCGATCGTGCGGATCACCGCGTCCGGCGAGGTGACGGGCTCCGACCGCGCAGCCGTCCGAGCGGCACGCGACGTCAGGGCGGAACGCGTGCTGTCCGGCACCTCCGTGACCGGGGTGAGCGGCCGCCTGAACGTGGAGGCCCGTCCGTCGGGGGCGGGCGGCTTCGCCCTGGTCCAGGAGACCGAGACCAGCGGCACCTACCGCAAACTGGTCCGCCACATCCTGTTCGCCCTGGGCATCGGCCTGGTCGTGGCGTGCGTGGCAGGCCTGGCGCTGGGCACCGTGCTGGCCCGCCCGTTGCGCAAGGTGGCGTCCGTGACCCACTCGATGAGCGCGGGCCGCCGGGACCTCCGCGTCCCCGTGGCCGGCACGGTCGAACTGGCCGAGGTCGCCACGTCCGTGAACGCGCTGGCAGACGCCCTGCAACGCAGCGAATCCCGCCAACGCGACTTCCTGCTCTCCGTCTCCCACGAGCTCAGAACCCCGCTGACCGCCGTGACGGGCTTCGCCGAGTCACTGGCGGACGGCGTGGTCACGGGCGCCCAGGTCGCTCCGGTAGGCACGGTGATCCTCGACGAGGCCCGCCGTCTCGACCGCCTGGTGAGCGACCTGCTGGACCTGGCCCGCCTGGGCGCCGACGACTTCCGGCTGGACATGGCGGTGGTGTCGCTGGAACCCGTGGTGCGCTCGGCCGCCGAGGTGTGGCACGCCCGCTGCAACGCCCGCGGCGTGACGTTCTCGCTGGACATCTCGGCCTCCCCGGTGGTGCACGCCGACGCGCGCCGGTTGCGTCAGGTCATCGACGGCCTGATGGAGAACGCCCTGCGCGTCACCCCCGCCGGCCGACCCGTCGTGCTGGCCCTGTCGTCCGTGCTGGAGGTGCGCGACGGCGGCCCCGGCCTGGCGGCCGAGGACTACCCGGTGGCGTTCGACCGCGGGGTGCTGCACGCGCGGTACCAGGACTCGCGGCCGGTGGGGACCGGCGTGGGGCTGGCGTTGGTGCACGGGCTGGTGACGCGGATGGGTGGGACGATCACGGCAGGGCCGGCGCCGGAGGGAGGCGCGGCCTTCACCGTGACCCTGCCACCCGCTAACACGATCGGGTGACATCGCGATCTTTCCACCATGGGGGACACGACCGCATGGCTGATGTTGGCGGCAGGCGACGACCGTGCGCGCGCGAGCAACGACGGTTACGACGACGACCCGTCGTCGCACTACAGCTGGGACGACACGGTTCCGAACCACGGGAAGCCCGCGGAGGGGCACGTCATCGTTCTGTGGGACAAGAAGTACCTGCTCGGCGCGTCGGTGATCGAGAAGATCGAGGAGGGCACGGCGGAGAAGGACGTCCACAGCTGTCCGCGGTGCGACAAGGCGCGAATCGAAACGCGCACAACGGTTCTCCCTCGGCTCAAGTGCTACAACTGCGGCCACGAGTTCGACGTACCCCGCACGCGCAAGAAGACCGTGAAGACGTATCGCACCCAACACGGCGCGGGCTGGGTCGAGTTGGAGGGCAGGCTCGACGGCGCGCGGCTCCGGGCGTTGTGCCTCAGCCCGAAGTCGCAGCTGAGCCTGCGTCCGCTCGACTACGACCGTTTCCACGCCGCTCTCGGCGGAGAACTCACGTTGGCACCGCTGGAGGCGGCCGCGGAGTACGTGTCAGGCGGTCACGCCACGGCGGTCGTGCGGGTGCGACGGGGTCAGAGCGCGTTCCGCGGCAAGCTGTTGGCCTTGTACGGCAGCAAGTGCGCGTTCTCCGGACCCGCTCCGGCCGACGCGTTGGAGGCCGCTCACCTCTACAGCTACGCCGAGGTCGGCGAGCACCGGAAGGACGGCGGCTTCCTGTTGCGCCGCGATCTGCACCGGCTCTTCGACCGCGGCCTGCTCGCCGTGAACCCGGACACCCGGCGGCTGGACGTGCACGTGGACATCCGGCACCTGCAGGACTACGGGCAGCTGCACGGCAAGGAGCTGGGCGTCGACACCTCGCGTGCGCAGCGCGAATGGCTGCGCACGCACTGGCAGCAGGTGCGGCCTACTTCGCCTGGGGCAGCTTGACCTTCTTCTTGCCACCCGGCGACGACGGCGGCGGCACCACCGGCCCGATGTCCCCGTCCGGCGCCTCGTCCAGGTCCACGACCACCGGCGCGTGGTCGCTCGGCCCCGTGCCCTTGCGCGCGTGCCGGTCGATCCACGCGGCCTGCACCCGGGATGCCACGGACGTGGAGGCGAGGATCAGGTCGATCCGCATCCCCAGGTCGCGGTGGAACATCCCGGCGCGGTAGTCCCAGTAGCTGAAGATGCGTTCGTTGGGCCAGCGGTCGCGCACGACGTCGTGGAACCCCAACGCCTCGATGGCCTGCAATGCGGCTCGTTCGGGTTCGGTGACGTGCGTGTGGCCGATGAAGGACTCGGGGTCGAAGACGTCCGCGTCGGCGGGGGCGATGTTGATGTCACCACACACCACGGCGTCGGCAGGGCCGGACTCCAGCACGTCGCGCAGTGCGGCCAGC
>JASLAV010001046.1 GCA_030146905.1 Lentzea sp.
CTGCCGCGAGGGCAGCAGGCCCAGTACGGCAACTTCTCCGGCTGGGACCAGTACCGCGCCCACACCCAGCTCCTGGCCCTGCTCGAACCGGAGGTCGCCTCGGACTACGCGCAGTCGCTGCTCAACCTGGCCCGCCAGAACGGCGGGTTGTGGGACCGCTGGGTGCACGTCAACGGGCCGACGCACGTGATGACCGGTGACCCGTCCGCGCCCGCGCTGGCCGGCATGCACGCCATGGGCGCGAAGGACTTCGACGTGCGGTCGGCGTTCGAGTCGCTGGTGCGCCAGGCCACCGTGCCGCACCCGGACGGCCTGTCCGACAAGGGGTGCCCGGGCCAGTGCGAGGGCCAGCGGCCGAACCTGGCCGAGTACCTGCGCCTCGGCTACGCGCCGCAGGACACGTGCCACTGCTGGGGCGGCGCGGCGGAGACGCTGGAGGACGCCACGGCCGACTTCGCGCTGGCCGACTGGGCGCGGCGGCTCGGGCGCGACGACGTGCGCGACGCGTTGCTGCCGCGGGCGAGCTGGTGGCGCAACACGTTCAACCCCGCGGCCGGCGACGGCGGCTACCAGCAGGCGCGGAGGTCGGACGGCACGTGGGTGTCGCCGTTCAGCCCGTCGTCGGACCTCGGGTTCGCCCAGGGCACGAGCTCCACCTACACGTGGATGGTGCAGCACGACGTGTCCGGGCTCGCGGAGGCGATGGGCGGGCGTGAACGGGCGGTCCAGCGGTTGGACGGGTTCTTCCACAAGCCGGACGGTTCGTGGGCGACGAGCGGCGACGGGTTGCGGTACGACCCGACCAACGAGCCCGGCATCCACACGCCATGGTTGTACAACGCGCTGGGACAGCCGTGGAAGACGCAGGAGACCGTGCGCGCCATGGCGTCCCTGGTGTACGGGACGGGGCCGAACGGGCTGCCCGGCAACGACGACCTCGGCACCATGTCGGCGTGGTACGTGTTCGCCGCCCTCGGCGTGTACCCGCAGACGCCGAGCCGGGCGGAACTGCTGCTGTCCAGTCCGATGTTCGTGAAGGCGAAGATCAACCGGAACGGCGGGCCGACGCTCGTCATCAAGGCGCCTGACGCGTCTCCGTCGAACGTGTACGTGCACGGTGCGACGCTGAACGGCCGTGTGCACGGCAAGTCGTGGTTGGCCGAGGACTTCGTGGCGCGGGGCGGTGAGCTGGTGGTGGACGTCGCCGCCACGCCCGACCGGTCCTGGGGCGTTGAGGACTTGCCGGTCGACCACGGTTGAGGCGGCTCGGTGGTTGGGGCCGGGTTCGGGTTGAGGGTGGGGGCGGTGGTCGAGGTCGGCTTCGACCTGCCCAAGGCACCCGAACCCATGTCAAATCGGGCCTCTGCGGTCGGTTGCGGGTCCGTTAGCCCGCTGCTTTCACGAGCGATTGGCGTGAGAGTGGCCGGGCGTTGTCGACGGCGTTCGGTCGGTGGCCGATACGAAGAATCCGAGGTCAGGGCATCCACACCAGTCCTTGATGCTGAAACCGCACCACCCCGAAGTCGATATGTCACTCCTTCTCTCCGAGTGCAGGGTTGTCATCCCGAGCGAGCTGGCCGGTAGGGAATCTCAGCATATCCAAGGATGCGAAGCGGCGGTTGATGAAGCCGCTGGACTTCCTTGCCGGGCGAGGCGGTGAGTCGGTGTCTGCTAACTGAAAACGCTGGCGATGTCGAGCCATGCTGTCGCGATCAGGATTGAGGTTGACACAAAGGCAATTGCAATGACCGCACAACCTCCACCTGTGGACTGGCGCTGTTGGGCCTTCCGGTAAGTCTTCACCGCCGGGTCATCCAGATCGTCGTATTCCCCTCGTGCATAATTCATCATCTTTGCTACGCATAGTAAGCAGAGTGTTGAACCACTCTCGGCTGGGCGCGCTCTGCAGCTCGTGCAAGTTGCCATCAGGGTGCCTTTCCGTTTTCGTCGAAACATCAGTCAATTAGTTCGTCCTGTGAACAGGAGTCCGCATCGTTCAATCCAACGTGAGAGTTCATCGATGTTCGCTTCGAAATCGCGTGCGATCATCGCCGCCGTCACTCTATAAGGTGATCGCTTCGAAACGCGGCGCCCTGCCGTGACTTCACCTGCCCGGACGAACAAGTCTGCCTGTTCGCCGTCACTGCCGCCCCCGGCGAGGAACGTTCGGTTGCGGTTGGTAACCGCTAAGTGGAGGGTGAATCGCTGGTCTCCGCGCGACCTTGACCCATGTGGTGCTCGTACTGGTCGGCACCGCTTCCGGAGGCTTCCACCTTCACGCCTCCTTCGACGTTCGTGGCACACGAGCTGCAAGAACAGGGCTTTCCACGGCCATGTCGGTGCGAGTTCAGGAGCACTTTCCGGTGGGCAAGTCTACCGGGTTCTATCCGTCGTTGACCGTCGACACCGCCGGAACGGGGATCGTGTCGCAGGCGGGTGCGACGTTGCTGGTCGAAACCGTGCGCAAGACCGGTCTGGAACGGGCGTTGTCGGCGGCGTCGAGTCGGTGGCGGCGTCCGACGGCGATCACCGCCGCCCGTGCCGGAGCACGGGCGGCGGCCTGGGAACTGGCCGGTGACCATGCCCCGGACCACGACATCGACGCGGGCGATCCGTTGATCATTGACCTGGACGCCACTCTGCTCGACGCGCACTCGGAGAAGCAGAACACGGCGCCGACGTTCAAGATTGGCTTCGGTTTCCATCCGTTGTGCTCGTTCGTCGACCACGGCGCGCGGGGCATCGGCGAACCTCTGTCGTTGCTGTTGCGGCCGGGCAGCGGCGGGCTCGAACACCGCCGCGGACCACATCACGGTGACCCGGGAGGCGTTGCGGCAGTTGCCGTTCGCCGCCAAAGGCGGACGCGTCGGACACGAGGTGCTCGTCCGCGCCGACGCCGCCGGCGGCACCCACGAGTTCGTGGAGTGGTTACCAGCCAGAAGACTGGGCTGCCCGCTGGGGTTCACCCTGCCCGACGACACGGTGCGACGCCTCGCCCTGCAACCCGGCGGCACCCAACCGACAACGGGCCACCTCGGCCACCCGAATACCGGAAGGAGGACACGCAGCAGCTACCGGCCACGACCGCGACCCAGGACACCAACCACGTGAAAGATCCGGGTTGGGGGACGATTTGTGGCTTCCTCACGAAGGTGGAGCTGTTGGTCGACTTCCCCGCCGAGGTGGAGTCGTTCGTCCTGTCAGCGATCGAGGAGAGTGGTCCTGGCCGGGCTCTGTGCGTGGTGCTCGAAAACCGGTGGAGTGGTGGCGTGGTGCGCCGTTACCGTGCCGACGGACCGAGTCGTCTAGCGAAGGCATGCCGTTGTACATCCTGTGAGACCTCCCAAGCACTGATCTGTCGCGCGTCGCGCCTGTGCGCCCGCGCTCCTCCTGCTGCGGATTTCTCACAGAACTGGTGTACTTCTGTGCCCAAGAACTGGATGGTCGTGCCCACCCGCCTACCACTCGTTCGCCGCCGTTGCCACGTGTGCGCGTCCGAGCGCTTCCGGGCCAGCGGCAAGTTCCGCGTCAACGCGAACCACAAGGTCCTCGACGCCTGGCTCCTCCTGCTCTGCGCCGCTTGCGGCGACACCGTGAAGCTCACGCTCCTGGATCGGGTCAACGTGCGCTCCGTGCGACCCGATCTGCTGGACCGGCTGCACGACAACGACCTCGGCCTGGTCGCCGACCTGCTCCAGGACCCGGTCGTGCAGCACCGCAACCGCGTCGCCCTCGACTGGGACGACGCCTGGCGCCTCGACACCGGTGGATCGGACCACCTGGACCAGGAGGTGGTCGACGTCTCGGTCCACTTCGCGGCACGGATCCCCGTCCGGCCGGTGCGCCTGATCGCCGAAGGGTTCGGCCTCTCCCGGGCCGAGGTCGAGAGGCTGGTCGGGGAGGGGAAAGTCGTGTCGGCGGTCCGGATGGGCGGCAAGCGCTCCGGTGACTTCACCTTCATCTTCAAGCGCTGAGCCCCGGGGCCAGGGCCTGTCCGGCCTGATCCGCCGGACAGGCCCTGGCCGAAACCACGACGTGCTCCGCAGGTCCGCGTCCTGGACTGCGACCATGTC
>JASLAV010001051.1 GCA_030146905.1 Lentzea sp.
GCCCACCGCCCAGCGCACCCAGTTCCTGGACGATCTTGTCGGTGCGGGTGTCCTGCCACACGATGGCGTTGTAGACGGGCTCGCCGGTGTTCTTGTCCCACACCAGCGCGGTCTCGCGCTGGTTGGTGATGCCGACCGCGATGATGTCCGAAGTGGACAGATCGGCCTTCGCGAGCGCGCCTGCCGCGACCTGGCGGGTGTTCTGCCAGACCTCCTTCGGGTCGTGCTCGACCCACCCGGCCTTCGGGAAGATCTGCTCGTGCTCCTTCTGGTCGACCGACACCACCCGGCCGGAGTGGTCGAAGATCATGCAACGCGTCGACGTGGTGCCCTGGTCGATCGCGGCCACGTACTGGGTCATGCGAGAAGTCCTTTCAGACCGGGAGAACCAGGTAGAGCAACGCGGCGAGCGCGGCGCCCACGCACGGGCCCACGACGGGGACCCACGAGTAGCTCCAGTTGGCGTTGCCCTTGTTGCGGATCGGCATCATGAACGCGTAGGCGATGCGCGGACCGAGGTCGCGCGCCGGGTTGATGGCGTAGCCCGTCGGGCCACCGAGCGAGGTACCGATCACCAGGACGACGAACGCGACGCCCGCGTAGCCGAGCGCCGAGTTGCCGAACGTCGGCACACCGTCCGCGGTCATCTTCGCGGCCGGGGACAGCAGGACCCACGCGACCAGCACGAACGTGCCGATGATCTCGGACACGAGGTTCCACGGCGCGTTCGGGACCGTCGGCCCGGTGGAGAAGATGCCGAGCGTGTTCTGCGGCTCGTCGTGCGTGTCGAACTGGAGCTTGTAGGTGGCCCAGCAGAGCATCGCGCCGATGATCGCGCCGACCATCTGACCGAGGACGTAGAAGGGTACGTCGCCCCACGGCGTCTTGTCCGCGATCGCGAGCCCCAGCGTGAGAGCGGGGTTGAGGTGGGCGCCACTCGGGTTGGCGATGCTCGCGCCGGTGAAGACGGCGAAGGCCCAGCCGACGTTGACGAAGAGGAACCCGGTGCTGTTGCCGAGCGTGTTCTTGAGCACCTGGTTCGCGACGACACCGGTGCCCAGGAGGATGAGGACGGCGGTCCCCAGCATCTCCCAGACGAAGATCGAGCCTGCACTCATCCGCCGACCTCCCGTGCTTTGCGGCCTGAGGAGGGCGCGCGCACCTGAGGTCAGGGCCGCGCCGCCCGCCTACAACGTGCTCGGACGCTATTACCGAGCTGATCAGTTTGTCCATGCCAAGTGCACGCGCATGGGCCGTTTTCAGGCCTTGAGGACCTGGCCGTCGCGTCCGTGGGCGAAGGTCGGTAGCTGCAGGTAACGTGATCCGCGAGTCGGCACAGGGAGGCGTCTGTCGTGGCCACGCGCAAGAACACAGCTGCACCACCACAAACCCACGCCGAACCTCCGATCACCGGCCGGCTCGGACCGGCCGAGCGCGAGGAGGCCTGGCAGCGGCTGGGGGCGGAGACGTTCGACGTCGTCGTGATCGGCGGTGGCGTGGTCGGCGTCGGCGCCGCGCTGGACGCCGCGACGAGAGGCCTGCGGGTCGCGCTCGTCGAGGCACGCGACCTGGCGTCGGGAACGTCGAGCCGGTCCTCCAAGCTCTTCCACGGCGGCCTGCGCTACCTGGAGCAGCTCGAGTTCGGCCTGGTGCGCGAGGCGCTGCGCGAACGCGAGCTGATGCTGACGCGCATCGCGCCCCACCTGGTGAAACCCGTCGCGTTCCTCTACCCGCTGAGCAACCGCGTCTGGGAACGCCCGTACACGGCCGCCGGCCTGTTCCTCTACGACACGATGGGCGGCGCCCGGTCGGTGCCGGGCCAGAAGCACCTCACCAGGGCGGGGGCCCAGCGGCTCGTACCCGCGCTGAAGCGCGACGCGTTGATCGGCGGTATCCGCTACTACGACGCCCAGGCCGACGACGCCCGGCACACGATGATGGTCGGCCGCACCGCCGCCCACTACGGCGCCGTCGTGCGCACGTCGACCCAGGTGGTCGGCTTCCTGCGCGAGGCGGACCGGGTCTCCGGCGTGCGCGTGCGCGACGTCGAGGACGGTCGCGAGATCGACGTGCGGGCCCACGCGGTGATCAACGCGACCGGTGTCTGGACCGACGAGCTGCAGCGGCTCTCCGGCTCGCGCGGGCGGTTCCGCGTGCGCGCCTCGAAGGGCGTGCACATCGTGGTGCCGCGCGACCGCATCGTCGCCGAGGCCGGGATGATCCTGCGCACCGAGAAGTCCGTGCTGTTCGTGATCCCGTGGCGCAACCACTGGATCGTCGGCACCACGGACACCGACTGGAACCTCGACCTCGCGCACCCGGCAGCGACCAAGCACGACATCGACTACATCCTCGAGCACGTCAACTCGGTCCTCGCGACGCCGTTGACGCACGAGGACATCGAGGGCGTCTACGCGGGCCTGAGGCCGTTGCTCGCCGGTGAGTCCGACTCGACGTCGAAGCTGTCGCGCGAGCACGCCGTGGCACGGGTCTCGCCGGGGCTGGTGGCGATCGCGGGCGGCAAGTACACGACGTACCGGGTGATGGGCGCGGACGCCGTCGACGCGGCGCACGTGGACCTGCCGGGCCGCATCCAGCCGTCCATCACCGACAAGGTGCCGCTGGTCGGCGCCGACGGCTACCACGCGCTGGTCAACCAGGCCGACCAGCTGGCGGCCAA
>JASLAV010001099.1 GCA_030146905.1 Lentzea sp.
CGCGGCTGCTGCTGGCCAAGCCGCGCGTGGTGATCCTGGACGAGGCGACCGCGCACCTGGACTCGCGGTCGGAGGCGGCGGTGCAGGAGGCGCTGGTCGAGGCGCTCGCGGGCAGGACATCGCTGGTGATCGCGCACCGGCTGTCGACGATCAGGGCGGCGGACCAGATCCTCGTCGTCGAGCGCGGTCAAGTCGTCGAGCGTGGTACGCATGAGTCGCTGCTGGCCCTGGAGGGCCACTACGCCAAGTTGTACCGCACGCAGTTCAGCGAAGAGCCGATCGGAGCGCCGTGACCATCCCCTCGCCCCGCAACCTGTACCCGTTGCCGGACATCGCACGCACGGTGTTGCTCAAGCCGTTGGTGAAGAACCCGCAGATCGAGGTCGGCGAGTACACCTACTACGACGACCCGCACCACGCAGAGGAGTTCGAGCACCGCAACGTGCTCTACAACTTCGGCGAGGAGAAGCTGGTCATCGGCCGGTACTGCGCGCTGGCGGAAGGCGCGCGGTTCATCATGTCCGGCGGCAAACACCGCACCGACGGGGTGTCGACGTTCCCGTTCACGATCTTCGGCGGAGCGTGGGCGGAGAAAACCCTGGACATCGCGCTCGGTGCACCCAGCCGCGGCGACACGGTGGTGGGCAACGACGTGTGGATCGGCTACCAGGCGTTGATCATGCCCGGTGTGCACATCGGCAACGGCGCGATCATCGCGTCCGGATCGGTGGTCGTGTCCGACGTGCCGGCCTACGGCGTCGTGGGCGGCAACCCCGCCAAGCTGCTGAAGAAGCGCTACAGCGACTCGGAGGTCGAGCTGCTGGAGCGGATCGCGTGGTGGGACTGGCCGGTGGAGAAGGTGACGGAGCACGTCCGCGTGATCATGGCGGGAACACCGGCCGAACTGGCCGAGGTGGCGGGCTGAGGTCCGTCCGGCGGCGTCCGGGTGAACTTTCCCGGCGCATCACACCGGTCGCGCGATCATGAGCACATGGAGTACGACCGCTACTGCGACCTGACCATGCGCGGAGGCACCACCAGCGGAGTCGTGTACCCGCTCGCCGTCGCGTCGCTGGCGCGCCACTACGAGTTCAAGCAGATCGGTGGCGCGTCGGCGGGCGCGATCGCCGCGGGCTTCACGGCGGCCGCGGAACGCGGTCGTGCCTCCGGCGGGTTCGACAAGCTCGCGAAGCTGATCGACTGGTTCACCTCCGGCACGGGCGCCGACCGGTGGCGGATGGCGCAGCTGTTCCAGCCCGCCGACAAGACCCGTGCGCTGTACCGGATCGTCATCGCCACGATGCAGAAGCGGGAGACGACCGGTCGCAGCGCGATCTCCTGCCTGTTCTTCGCACTGCTGGGCGCCGTGGGGTGGCGGGCGAAGTCGGTGCTCGGCCTGATGGTGGCGCTGTGGCTGGGCGGGCCGGTGCTGTGGTCGGCACTGCTGGCACCGCCGGTGTACCCGGGCTGGCTCGGGGCGCTGGTCGTCGTGCTGGCACTGGCGTGCCTGGTGATGGTGCTGTGGCCGTTGCGGTCGAGCCTGCCCTGGCCCGCCTGGGTGTTCGTCGCCGTGCCGCTCGTGCTCGGGCTGGCGTTCTCGCGGCACTACGCGACGGCGGCGGTCGTCCTGCTGGTGTGGCTGGTGCTGTCGCTGGCGGCGGTCAGCGCGTTGATCGTGACCTACGGGTACGCGATGCAGCGGTTCATGAAGAACAACGCGCGGTCCGTCCACTTCGGACTCGTACCGGGCACCGGTGACTTCAGGCCGTCGTGGCTCGACCGGCTGGCGGGCATGCCGAAGTCGACGGGCGTGCCGCCGCTCTCCGACTGGATCGCCGACCGCCTCGACGACATCGCGGGAACCGAGCAGGCGCTGACGTTCGGCGACCTCGGCGAGATCAACCTCGTGCTGATGACGACCGACCTGTCGGAGGGCAGGCCGTACCGGTTGCCGTTCAAGGAGAACTGGCAGTACTGCGAGGAGTGCCTCGGGTACGTGCTGCCGCGCAGGGTCGTCGAGCAGATGAACGGCCCCGCCGGTGACGCGAAGTGCCCGCTGCACGAGCACATGCCGTTGCGCGACCTGCCCTCCCGCGAGGACCTGCCGGTGGTGCTGGCCGTGCGGATGTCGCTGTCGTTCCCCGGCCTGATCGCCGCCGTGCCGCTGTGCAGGGACGGGCGCGTGCACTGGTTCTCCGACGGCGGCATCACCAGCAACTTCCCGATCCACTTCTTCGACTCGCTGCTGCCGCGCTGGCCCACGTTCGGCCTGAGCCTGCAGCCCTACCCGAACGGCGACACCAACGACGTGTGGCTGCCGGAACAGGACGCGTCGACCTCCGGCACGCCCTACGCGTCGCTGAACACGATGCCGCGCTTCCTGGTGTCCATCCTGGACACGTTCCTCGACTGGCGCGACACCATGCAGTCGGCGCTGCCCGGCTACCGCGGCCGCATCGCGCACGTCCGGCAGGCGGACGACGAGGGCGGCTCGAACCTGTTCATGCCGCCCGCCACGATCCGCGAGCTGGCGTTGCGCGGCCAGCACGCCGGCGACCTGCTGCGCGAACGGTTCCAGCAGCAGCAGAACACCGACCGCTACCGCTGGATCAGGCTGCGCATGGCCCTGCGCGAGTACCAGGAGCTCGGCGAGCAGGCCGCCGACCGCGACGCGATGTACGACGAGCTGCTCGACCGGTTCGAGATCCCCGAGGCGCTGCACGAGTGGTTCCGCACTCCCCCTGCCGACGGCGACCCGTTCCGCGCGGACATCGAGGTCGCGCTGGACCACGTCGGGCGGCTGAAGGACGACGGTCCGTTCGACGGCGCGCCTCCGGTGGATCCGGATTTGCGGCTGACGCCACCGGAGTAGGCCGCTAACCTGGAACACGTGACGCGATTTAGCCACCCCCGACCAGCGGCGGTGGCGCGCGCCTGAAACCTTCCCGTTGGTCGGGGGACTCCGCATCCCACCGGACCAGGAGAACGGGAAGTCCCATGTACCGCACCGAAGAGCTAGTGCACGCCCTGAACGTCCGCGACCTCACCGATCCCGCGCAGGGCCCGCACGCGATGCAACTGCTGATCGCCGCCCTCGAAGCCGCCCTCGACAACCCGAGGGAGGTCCGCCACCACCCGCTCGTCCCGGTGGAGCACAACTACGAGCACCTCGGCTACCCGCCGGACGCGATCACCAGAGACGCCCGCTACACCAGGTACGTCAGCGAGACGTGCATGCTGCGCAGCCACACCACGGCGATGATCCCGCCGGCGTTGAAGAACGCCACACCGGACGTGACGCTGCTCTGCCCCGGCCTCGTCTACCGCCGCGACACGGTCGACCGGCTGCACACCGGCACACCGCACCAGCTCGACGTCTGGCGGATCTCCGTGAACCGCGAGGAGCTGGACGACCTCATCCACACGGTCGTCACCACCCTGCTCCCCGGCAGGCGCTACCGCACGATCGACGCGCGGCACCCGTACACGACGCACGGCAGGCAGATCGACGTGGAGCACGACGGCCGGTGGGTGGAGATCGGCGAGTGCGGGCGGGCCGCGCGGCACGTCCTCAAGGACCATCCGCACGGCCTGGCGATGGGGCTCGGGCTCGACCGGGTCCTCATGCTGTGCAAGGGGATTTCGGACATCCGCCTGCTGCGCAACACCGACCCGCGCATCGCGGGCCAGATGCTCGACCTCGACGAGTACCGGCCGATCTCACGGCACCCGGCCGCCATCAGGGACATCTCGATCATGGCGGACGAGAGCGAGGACGTGGAGACGCTCGGCGACCGGATCCGCGCGCTCGTGCCGGAGGACGTGGTCGAGGAGATCGCCATCCTCAGCGAGACGCTGACACGAGACCTGCCGCCGCACGTCCGGGAACGCCTCGGCGCGCGGCCCGGTCAGAAGAACGTGCTCGTCCGCGTGACGATGAGGGCGCCGGAGCGCACCCTCACCGACCGCGAGGCGAACGAGGTGCGGGACCGCCTGCTTCAGGGCTTGCGGGCGACGGCACCGTAGATGCCCGTGTGGTCCTCGAAGGAGTCCGGGCGCCAGTCGTTGACCGCGACGACGCCCGGCTCCAGCAGCTCCATGCCGTCGAAGAACCTGGTCACCTCGGCGCGCGTGCGCGGGGTGAGCGCGTTGTCGGAGCTGTTGTAGATCTTCTTGACCTCGTCGGCCTCCGCCCGTTCCTGGTCGGTGAGGCTGTCCCAGGTGGCGTGCGTGATCGCCAGGTAGGAGCCGGACGGCAGACCGGCCATGTACTCGGCGACGGCCTCGTAGGGCTTGTCGGAGTCCGGGACGAAGTGCAGCGCGGCGATGATCAGCACACCGACCGGGCGGGAGAAGTCGAGCGTCTCGCGGGCGCCCGCGAGCACGGTGGAGGTCGCGCGCAGGTCGGCGAGGAGCGCGGTGGCGTTCGGGTTGTCGGCGAGCAGGGCGTTGCTGTGCGAGACGGCGACCGGCTCGAAGTCGACGTAGACGACCTTGGCGTCCGGGTTGTCCTGCTGGGCGATCTCGTGGACGTTGCCCACGGTCGGGATGCCGGACCCAAGGTCGAGGAACTGGTCCACGCCCTGCGCCACCAGGTGGCGAACGACCCTGCGCAGGAACGAGCGGTTCGCCTGGGCGCTCTGCGCCACGCCGGGGAAGATCTGCTCCACCTGCTTGGCTGCGGCACGGTCGGCTTCGAAGTTGTGCGAGCCGCCCAGGTAGTAGTCGTACATCCGCGCCACGCTCGGGCGCGTGACGTCGACCGTGGACGGTACCCACTTCAGCTCTTCCATCACGCGCGCATCCTCACCCGCGCGCCGCACGGGTGTCCACCGCCACCCGTGCGAACGGGATTGTGTCGCCCTATCGAGCCTGCTCGCTCACAGCGAACACCCAGGGGGAACACCACCCCGCTGAAGTTGGTTGAGCGGTACAGACTCAACTTTGGAGGGTGATGGAGATGGGCGAGACGTTGGCCCTGCCGGTGCTGCCGCTGGACGACGTTGTGGTGCTCCCCGGCATGGTGGTGCCGATCCGCATCTCCGGTGCGGACGCCAGCGCCGAGGCCCGTGCGGCCGTCGACGCGGCGACGACCGCGGCGAACCATCAAGTGCTGCTCGTCCCACGACTGGACGGCAAGTACGCCTCGGTCGGCACGCTGGCCGAGATCGAACAGGTGGGCCGCCTGCCCGGTGGCGAGCGCGCCGCCGTCGTGCGCGGCACCAAGCGCGTGCGCATCGGCACGGGGACGACGGGGCCGGGCGCGGCGCTGTGGGTCAACGCGACGATCGCGGACGAGTCCGAGATCACCGACCGGACCCGTGAGCTCGCGAAGCAGTACCGCGCGCTCGTGACGAACATCCTGCAGACGCGCGGCGCGTGGCAGATGGTCGACTCGGTGCAGCAGATCAGCGACCCGTCGGCGTTGGCCGACCTCGCGGGTTACGCCTCCTACCTCGACGAGAAGCAGAAGATCTGGCTGCTGGAGACGAGCGACGTCACCACCCGGCTGGAGAAGCTCGTCGAGTGGGGCCAGGCACACCTGACCGAGCTCGACGTCAACGAGACGATCGCGAAGGACGTCAAGGAAGGCGTCGAGAAGCAGCAGCGGGAGTTCCTGCTGCGCCAGCAGATGGCCGCGATCCGCAAGGAGCTGGCCGAGCTCGACGGCAAGCCCGCCACCGAGCAGGAGGACTACCGAGCCCGCGTCGAGGCCGCCGAGCTGCCGGAGAAGGTCCTCAAGGCCGCTCTGGCCGAGGTCGACAAGCTGGAGCGCACCTCGGAGCAGTCGCCCGAGGTGGGCTGGATCCGGACGTGGCTCGACACCGTTCTCGAGATGCCGTGGAACTCCCGGACCGAGGACTCCTACGACATCAAGGCGGCGCGCGAGATCCTCGACGCCGACCACGCCGGTCTGGACGACGTGAAGCAGCGCATCACCGAGTACCTGGCCGTGCGCAAGCGTCGTGCCGACCGCGGCATGGGCGTCGTGGGCGGGCGTCGTTCCGGCGCCGTGCTCGCGCTGACGGGCCCTCCCGGCGTCGGCAAGACGTCGCTCGGCGAGTCCGTGGCACGGGCGATGGGCCGCAAGTTCGTCCGAGTGGCCCTCGGTGGCGTGCGCGACGAGGCCGAGATCCGCGGTCACCGCCGCACGTACGTCGGCGCGCTGCCCGGCCGGATCGTCCGCGCGATCAGCGAGGCCGGTTCGATGAACCCGGTCGTGCTGCTCGACGAGATCGACAAGGTCGGCTCCGACTACCGCGGCGACCCCACGGCGGCGTTGCTCGAGGTCCTGGACCCCGCGCAGAACCACACGTTCCGCGACCACTACCTGGAGGTCGAGCTCGACCTCTCGGACGTGGTGTTCCTCGCGACGGCCAACGTGCTGGAGTCGATCCCGGCGCCGTTGCTCGACCGCATGGAGCTCGTCCAGCTCGACGGCTACACCGAGGACGAGAAGGTCACGATCGCAAGCGGGCACCTGCTGCCGCGTCAGATCGAACGCGCGGGCCTCACTCCGCAGGACGTCACGTTCGAGAAGCCGGCGCTGCGCCAGCTGGCGGGCGAGTACACCCGCGAAGCCGGTGTGCGGCAGCTGGAACGCGCTCTGTCGCGAATCCTGCGCAAGGTGACCGCGAAGGTCGCACTGGGCGAGGAGGAGCTGCCGATCACGGTCGACCAGCCGTCGCTCAAGTCGTACCTGGGCAGCCCGAAGAACACCCCGGAGTCGGCCGAGCGCACCTCGGTCCCCGGTGTGGCGACGGGCCTGGCCGTCACGGGTGTCGGCGGTGACGTGCTGTTCATCGAGGCCTCGCTGGCCCCGAAGGACACCGGCGCGTCCGGCGTGACGCTGACGGGCCAGCTGGGCGACGTGATGAAGGAGTCCGCGCAGATCGCGCTGTCGTACCTGCGTTCGCACGACGACAGGGCCGCGGAGCTGGCCGACCGGGGAGTGCACATCCACGTCCCGGCGGGCGCGGTGCCGAAGGACGGTCCGTCCGCCGGCGTCACGATGACGACGGCGCTGGCCTCGCTGCTGTCCGGCCGCCCCGTGCGCTCGGACGTGGCGATGACGGGCGAGATCTCGCTGACCGGCCGGGTCCTGCCGATCGGTGGCGTGAAGCAGAAGCTCCTCGCCGCCCACCGCGCGGGCATCACGACCGTGCTGCTGCCCCAGCGCAACGAGCCGGACCTGGAAGACGTGCCGGAGTCGGTGCGCGAGCAGCTGACCGTGCACTTCGTCTCGGACGTGGCCGAGGTGCTGGAGCACGCGCTGTCGACGGAGGCCGTCGCGACCGTCGCGGCCTGACGGCTCCACCTGAGTCCCTCGTGGGGGCAGTAGCGGCGACTACTGCCCCCACGAGGCTTTTGCTGTCCTTGTGACTACAGGCCGATGTCGATGACGACCCGGCTCGGGTTCGTCAGCGTGAAGACCCGGTGCCACGAGTACGTGTTGCTGTACCCGACCGCGATCCCCAGCGTGGCCTCGAAGTCGCACGTGAGCGCGACGCCGCGGACGTGGGTGAGACCCGGCGTCGCGAAGTTCCGCGAACCGGAGTAGGTCACGTTCCCGTTGTCGTCGTGCGCGGCGGCACTGATCAACGTGACCTGCAGGATCTCCTGGACGTCACCGCCCGCGACGGTGATCGGGTCGCCGGACGCGCAGTGCGACACGCTGGTGACCTCACTGGCGCGGTGTTCCGTCGGCAGCGCGGACATGTCCAGCACGATGCGGCTGAACCCGGCGTGCTGCCCGGTTCTGATGTCCGACAGCGTGGGCGTGCTTTGCGCCGACGCCATCGGAACGAACGTGAAGACCGACAGCACTGCTACCAGCACCGCGGCAAGACGTTTGTTCATCTTCGGCCCCCTCTCAGGGCTCACTCGATGTCTTCAAGACGTGTGACCCACGACACAGTTGCTTCGGGGCCACTACGAGTGGATGTCGATGACGACCCGGTCGGGGTTGGTCAGCGTGTAGACCTGGTGCGTCGAGCTCGGGTTCGCGTACCCGACCGCGATGCCGAGCGTCGCCTCGAAGTCGCACGAGATGGCGATGCCCTTGACGTTGGTCAGGCCCTGCGGCACGAAGTTGCGCGGCCCGGTGTACGTCCGGTTGAAGTTCTCGTCGTACGTCGCGGCGCTGAAGAGCGTCGTGTTGACGATCTCCTGGCCCGCCACGGGAACGCGCTTGTCCGCCGCGCAGTCCCACACCTCGGTGACCTCGTTGGAAACGGAACCGCTCGGCAGGCCGTTCATGGTGAGGACGACCCGCTCGAAGCCGTCGTGCTTGCCGGTCTGGATGCCCGTGAGCTCGGCGTGGCCGCTCGCCGACGCGGCCGGAACGAACGTGAACGCCGCGAGCACTGCGAGCAGCACTGCGGTGAAACGCTTCTTCATTCGTCTCCCTATGCGGACTTTCAGCTGTTGTGGATGTCCACCACGACACGTGCCGGGCCGTCCAGGACCGAGATCGTGTACGCGCGGCCGGTGCCGGCGTACCCGATCGCGAATCCCAGGTGTGCCTCGAAGTCGCACGTGTTCGAGACGCTCCGGACCTCGCTGAGTCCAGGCGTGTCGAAGGCGCGTGGCCCGCTGTGGCCGTGAGCGTTCGCGGGCTGCATGCTCACGACCAGGAACTCGTCACCCTTGGCGGAGATCGGCTTGCCGGACCCGCAGTTCTCCGGCTGGGCCGTGCGGTGCTCGGACACGCTCGGCCGAGCCCCGCCGAAGTCGAACACGACCCGGTCGAACCCGGCGTGCCGCCCGGTCCGGATGCCGGTCAACCCGGTCGCCTCGGCCGCCGAAGCGGCCGGCACGACGCTCGTCACCATCGCCGCGGCGACGAGCACTGCTGCGATCTGCTTCATTCGATCCCCAGTTCCCCAGTCCCCCACCCCTGGTCACGCGCGCGCCGCCGCCGGGGTTGCACGGCTACCCGAGAAAGTCCTCCAGCGGCACCGGGGTGAGCCCGTCCTGCTTGGCACGGTTGAGGAACGCGGTGAAGTCCTCGACGAACGTGGTGCGGAAGTGCATGAGCACGATGTCCCCGGGCTTGAGCCGATCCCCGGACTGGAACTGCACGCGCCCGTCGTTGACGGCGGCGGTCCAGTTGACGAGCGCCTTGAACCCGCAACTGGCAGCGGCGTGGCGCGTGGTCACGTCGAAGTTGCCGAACGGCGGCCGGAACAACGTCGGCCGCTTCCCGTAGTCCCCCGCCAGGAAGTCGGCGTTCCCGCAGATCTCCTGCTTCTGGAACTCGAACGGCCTGCCGATCAGGTTCGGGTGGCTGGTCGTGTGGCTGTGCACGGTGACGGGCAGTTGCTTGAAGTAGTCCTTGTGCCCCTCGGCGTACTTCGTGTTGAGGAACACCGACGGCCACACCCCGGCCTCGATCATCAACTCCTGGGCCTTCGGATGCAGCACAGCCCCGTCATCGACGGTGATGAACACGTACGGCTTGTCGGTCGGGATGTGCGTGACAACAGGCACCATCCCGTCGACGACAGCCGGCGCGTGAGCCTGCACGGTCCCGTACGGATAGGGCGGCTCGAACATCCGCTCGGGCCGCTCGGCAGCAGTGGTCGTGGTGCCGGTCGGCGCCGTGGTGAGCACAGAACCGCCAGGCTGCCCATCAGGCGTGTGTCCACATG
The DNA here is from genome assembly GCA_030146905.1 of Lentzea sp. The sequence goes on from JASLAV010001099.1 coordinate 9,654, forward strand.
AAACAAGCGCAACGACCAACACGAATGCAGCACAAAGCCGCAACTTGAACATCAATCTCCCCCTCCACGCCAAGGACGTCGCGCAGGCCGTCCCGGTTGCACGGGGATAGGCTCGAACTGATCACAAGAAGGAGGAGTTCCATGAGCCTCGAGCGCCCAGTCGCTCCAGACCCGTACCTGTTGCTCCCGCAGGTCGGCACCTTCACAGTCACCTCGACGGACGTGAGCGACGGCAAGCAGCTCCCCGACGCCCAGGTCTTCGAAGGCGGCAACACCTCACCGCAACTCTCCTGGTCGGGCTTCCCGGCGGAGACCAAGAGCTTCGTGGTCACCTGCTACGACCCGGACGCCCCCACCCCGTCCGGCTTCTGGCACTGGGTGGCCGTGAACATCCCGGCCACGACGACGTCACTGGACACCGGAGCCGGCGCCTCGGACGACACACTGCCCGGAGACGCCTTCCACGTCCGCTCCGACTACAGCACCCGAGCCTTCGGAGGAGCGGCCCCACCGAAGGGCGACCACCCGCACCGCTACTACTTCGTGGTGCACGCGGTAGACGTGGAAAAGCTGGACGTGGACGCAGACGCGTCCCCGGCAGTGGTGAGCTTCAACCTGGCCTTCCACACCCTGGCCAGGGCAATCATCACCCCGACCTACCAGCACTGAGCCGCAGGCAGTAGGTCTTCCGGAGCGCAGCTCCGCGCGGTGGGGTGGCGGCCCCCGAGGCGCCCCCCGGGGGGGGCCCCCACGGGTGGGGAGGGGGGGGGGCCCCCCCCCACCCCACCCAC